>JARRRO010000181.1:0-4315 GCA_037380645.1 Gammaproteobacteria bacterium
ACCTGGACGACCCCGGGGGCGCGGTCACCGAATTGCGCCAGCTGCGCCAGGACCCGGCGTATGACAATTCCTTCGTGCGGATGGTCACCGCCTTTTACGCCTCCTGCTTCGGCGATCATGAATTGGCCCTGGATATTTGCCGGGATCTGCGCAAGGCCAACTCGAGCCTGATATTCATGATCTGGCGGCCGATACACCAGCCCATGCGCCGGTTACCGGATTTCAAGGAGCTGCTGCGTGACCTGGGGCTGGTGGAATACTGGCGCGAGACCGGCAAGTGGGGCGAGTTCTGCCGGCCCGTGGGCGACGGCGATTTCACGTGTGAATAGGCAAGCTGCCGGGATCCCCTTTCAATGAGAGGAGTTGCCGCGTTACCGCTATAGCCAGGCGTGTACCTCGTCCAGGATTTTCTGCACCGTCTCCGGCCGGTCCTCGCCGGGCAGGTCCGGGTCCACGTCGTAGCCCGTCTTGATGAGACACCAGGCCAGGTTGCGGTAGGACGGCCTCAGATCCTGCACCTCGGCCGGCGGTATGCTGATGCCCTGCCCGGGGATGGCGGCGGTGAGTTCATCCCGCATGTAAATGCAGTCGAAGCTGTACAGGCGCCACACTTCCTCGCGCCGCTCGGCCCGGTAGATGAAGCGGCCGTGGGCGGAGAGGATCATCTCCACGCCGTCGATCTTCCGCGGGATGTCGATGATGGCGGTGAGGCTGGCCAGGGCCCGGTCGCCGGCCAGGGTCACCAGCACCGGCGCCAGACGGTGCTTGGCCAGCATGCCGCGTTTGGCCATGTCTATGGAGCCCTCGACGAATTCGGGCCCGCTTCCCTGGAACCAGCTGATCCTGACCGTGGAATCCGGGTGGAAACAGTCACGCATGGTGTCCCAGTTTCCCAGGTCCCGGCTCTCCCGCTCCCTGAGCACCAGCTGGGAGACCGCGGTGATATCGGCGCTATCGAGGACAGATTGAGGCAAGGTATTGTTCATGTTTCCCCCGTGACCGTTGAAGTGAGAGCGGTGCCGGTCCAAATCTTACCCTCAGGACGGATCGCAATGAAGGCAGGCCCCGTGGAAATGACGTTCCCGGTTATGAGCCGTCGTCATGTTAGTCAGTCCTTACATGCTGGATAGGAACAGCTGAATAGGTTGTTTTTGGTAAATGAATTGAACTGCCGGCCCGATCAGATTGTCTTCTGAAGTAACGGTGCCGCACCGCACTCCATATTGAATTAATCAGCCCAGAATAACAGGAGGTGTTCACAATGGAACGAGTCCTGATGTTTTTCATCGCAATCGTATTTTCATTTTCGGCCATGGCCATGACCCACAGCGGCAAACATCAGAAAGCTCAGAAACACGTGGCCGTAAACCTGCCCCCGTTCAGCAAGATTGACACCAACCACGACAAGATACTGACCTGGAAGGAGGCCAAGGCCGCCGGTATTCCGAAAAAGCTGTTCGACAGCGCGGATTACAACCACAACGGCAAGATAACCCAGACCATGTACAAGTATGACATAAAGGCAAATAACGGCTGATGCTCCACCCCCTGCTCCCGGCCCCTGTGGGTTTTGCCGGGACTGGGCGGACAACACTCCTCCCGCCGGGACCGCTGAACACATTCACAGGCCCCAACGGTTTCACTGCACTCGCAGTGCATAGGGGGCCCTCGGGTGCAAAATTGATCCAGATCAACTAGCAAAGCACTCTCCTTGTCTATATTTATATATGAAAGAATTTGGAAAAGATATCCGTACCAAGGGACGTAAACAATGACTGTTCCCACCTTCACCGTTACCGATCCACAGCCATCGGATTACGAGTCATTTACCGACGGCGACAAGCTGATCATGATGCTTCCACCAGTCATCGACGGGCATCTCTACACTGAAGTGCGCCGCGAACTTGACAACGCAGGTGAGGACGGCATCAGGCAGATCCTGTTCGACTGCTCCTCCGTGGAACGCCTGTCCGAATCCGGACGCACGGCATTCAGAAAACTCGGCGAATTCGCCAGGGATCAGCTCGTCAGGATACTGATCCTGGGCGCCTCCATCGAGATCAGCGAGCAGCTGGATCAACTGCTGCCGCGCGCCACCTGGGTGGACTCGTACAACCAGGCCGGCTTTCGCGCCGTAGTGTAGGGTGCCGGCGGCGGCCGGCTTCTCTTTCGGATCTCCCGTGGTCATCCTGTCTACGGGGCTCAAATCTTCTCTTCTCGCGGGGGTCATTCCGGTATTTCCCGGATGTCTTGATCCAGGTCAAAACACCATGCACGCCTTAATTTATGCTTTAGTTTGAAATTCAGCAGTTTGCGGGACCATGTTGAACGTAGAGAAGACGGCACATGTTTGACACTACAGCATCCAAACACGCCGAACACCCTTCCGATTCCGCCGTGCGCCTGGACGGCGATACCCTCGTTACAGTACTCGGCCCCGTGGTCGATTTTTGTTTCTATAACGATGTGCGGCGCGAGATAGAAAGGGATACCCGGGCAGTCATTGAGCAAATCCTGGTGGACTGCTCATCCGTGGAGAAATTAAACGCTTCCGGCATCGCCGCGTTCATCGGTCTGGATGCGCTCGCCCGGGAGCGCTGCATCCGCCTGCTGATATTCGAACCTCACCTCGGCATCCGCAAGCAACTCCGTCCGCTGCTGCCTAACGCCCTGTGGATGCATGCGTTTCTGGCCGACGCCGGGCATCCGAGGCGGCCGCATTAGGCTTTGGAGACACGCCAAGATCTTCGGGCAATCCCACCAGACGAAGGAACCCTGTTGAACGATGCCGCCGGCGCGCTGGACTACAGGCCGGCGTTCGAATTTGAAAGCAAGTATCGGAGTGCGGCGCCGGACACCCGCTGCTACACTGCTCCCTGGCAATGAACAGGCTGAGACGAATGTCCGCGAGCATCCTGGAACGCCGGCATATAACGGAAAATGATCCCCGCTGGCCAACCGTTCTGGCGCGGTCCGACGACGGGTTTTACTACTCGGTCAGAACCACCGGCGTCTACTGCCGACCGTCCTGCCCGGCGCGGCGGCCCCGCCCGGAAAATGTCCGCTTTCACTCGAGCCGCGAGGAGGCGGAACGGGCCGGGTTCCGCCCCTGCCGGCGTTGCCGGCCTGATCTTCCCGTCCCGGCCAGGCGACACGCGGCCATGGCGGCGGCCGCCTGCCGACGCATCGAGATGTCGGAGTCCCCGCCTTCCTTGAAGGTACTGGCCGCCGCTGCCGGCCTGAGTCCCGGCCGCTTCCACCGTCTCTTCAAGGCCGCCACCGGCCTCACGCCCGGAGCCTATTTCGCCGCGCACCGTGCCGGCAGACTGAGGGCCGCCCTGGAGCGGGGCGAGGCAGTAAGCGACGCGATTTACCACGCCGGCTACGGTTCCGGCAGCCGCTTTTATGAAAAATCAGACACCCTGCTGGGAATGAGTCCGACCCGCTACCGCCGGGGCGGCGCCGATTGCGAGATCCGCTTTGCCGTGGGTGAGTGCTCCCTGGGCGCGATCCTCGTCGCCTGCAGCGAACGGGGGGTGTGCACCATCAGCCTGGGCGGTGATCCCGAGACCCTGGTCCGGGAACTGCAGGACCGTTTTCCCCGGGCCGAGCTCATCGGCGGCGACGCAGAATTCGAACAACGGGTCGCCCGGGTTGTCGCCTTGATCGAGGCGCCTGCGCTGGGTCTCGACCTGCCCCTGGACATCCGCGGCACGGCGTTCCAGCAGCGGGTCTGGCAGGCGCTCACCCGGATCCCGCCGGGCACCACGGCCAGCTACGGCGACATCGCCCGGCGCATCGGTTCCCCAGGCTCGGCCCGGGCCGTGGCCCGGGCCTGTGCCGCCAATCCCCTGGCCGTGGCCATCCCCTGCCACCGCGTAGTCAGGAATGATGGCGGTCTGTCGGGCTACCGCTGGGGGATCGCGCGCAAACGGGCCTTGCTGGAACGGGAAGCGGGCACTGAAAACACGGACTGATCACAGCCCAACCAGCACTTTCAACACCATCATTGTTTTATTACGTCTTACGATCCCATGTCTTCGTTCGGAACACCGAACCGGGATCACCGATCAGTCGCTCGTATGCATTTGATACAGAAAAAAGCTATGCTTGCCGGAATGTTTGTGCGCGCCTGAGCCGGCATACTGCTGCTGCGCACAGACGCTCATCAGAATAATAAAGGTGTTCCTCAATGTCGAAACTGCGACTGACTTTCGCCTGCGGCCCTTACGACAGGATGGAGGCGCTGCAATACCAGCGCCTTGAGGTGGAGGGAATCGATCTCAATTTCGTGGAGATTCAGGCGCCCAGGGAG
>JARRRO010000182.1:0-4288 GCA_037380645.1 Gammaproteobacteria bacterium
GCAAGGTCAATCCCACGGCCCAGGACATGAAGCGCATCCGGCGGGAGCGCAAGATCCTGGACGCCGCCAAGGCCACCTGGACGCAGAAGGACCACATCCCCTTCGCCATGACCTGGCCCGTGCACGGCATTATCAGCAGTCCCTTCGGCCTGCGCCGGTTCTTCAACAACCAGCCCCGCGCACCCCACAGCGGTATCGACATCGCGGTGCCAAAGGGCACCCCCATCAAGGCGGCAGCGGCGGGGACGGTGGTCAATACCGGCGATTATTTCTTCGACGGCAAGGTGGTCTTCATCGACCACGGCCAGGGCCTCATTACCATGTACTGCCATATGAGCAAGATAAAGGTGCACCAGGGTGAGGCCGTCGGGGAAGGCCAGGTCATCGGCCTGGTGGGCATGACTGGCCGCGCTACCGGCCCCCACCTGCATTGGGGCGTGATCATGAACCAGGTCTCCGTGGACCCGGACCTGTTCATTCCGAAAGGTGAAGACGTGACCGCTTCTCAGTGAGGCGTATGGTGTAAGGGGTGAGGGGTGACTTTACTCCTCACACCTTTCCCCTCACTGCTCACTAATACCTCAGGTCGTACCACCACATCCCCAGGTATTCGTACAGGGCCCGCTGGCTCCAGATCAGGGCCGGTATGGCGGGGAGAAACCACGGCGTGTGAACCTCGTCCAGACTGTCCTCCCCGTACACGGTGGGGGCCGGGGTCACCGCCAGCCCCTGCCTTTGGAAGGCCCACACCGCGCGGCGCATGTGGACGGCGCTGGTGACCAGGTAGATGCTGTGGACGCCGTGCCCACGCAGGATCTGGGCGGTGTAGACGGCGTTCTGCAGGGTATTCTTGCTCAGGGTTTCCAGCCAGTCAGCCCCGCCGCCGAAGGCCGTCTGCAGCACCTGGCTCATGATCTTGGCCTCCGGTGGCCAATCCCCGTGCACGCTGCCGCCGGAGACCAGCAGGGGCAGGCCGGTGCTGCGCCGGAGCCGGGCCGCGTAGCGCAGCCGCTCCAGACCGACGGCATTGACGGTGTCCCCCTGGTATTCCGGGGCGTGGGGATAGCGCCCCGCCCCCAGGACCACGATGGCCCCGTGGCCGGCGGCGCTGACCGTCTGCGGCAGGGGGGGATAGGACTCAAGATTGGCCAGCAGGGCCCGGCTTACCGGGGGGATGCTCAGCAGATACAGGGACAGGACGGCGACGACCACGAGGATTAGGCCCGCCCTGCGCCAGCGCAAGTACAGGAGCAGGCCGAGAAAGGCGATAAGGAGCGGCAGGCCCGGCGGCAGGACCAGCGCCTTGACGATGTCCATCAAGCCACGTTTTTGCCCACCGTGCTGTCGCCCTGAGCCTGCAGATCGGCGTGATAGGAAGAACGCACCATGGGACCGGAAGCCACGTTCCGGAACCCGAGTCCGGCGGCGTACTCCCCCAGTTCATCGACCTCGTCGGGGCTGACGAAGCGCTCCACCGGGAGATGATAGCGGCTCGGCTGCAGGTACTGGCCCAGGGTGAGCATGTCGCAGTCGTGCGCCCTCAGATCCCGCAGCACCTGCTTCACCTCGGCGATCTCCTCGCCGAGACCGAGCATGAGCCCGGACTTGGTGGGCACCCCGGGGTGCAAGGCCTTGAACCGCTGGATCAGGTTCAGCGACCACTGGTAATCGGAACCGGGCCGGGCCTTGCGATACAGCCTGGGTACCGTTTCCAGGTTGTGGTTGAACACGTCCGGGGGCTGATCGCGCAGGATGTCCAGGGCCGGGTCCATGCGACCGCGAAAATCCGGCACCAGCACCTCTACGGTCAGTTCCGGCAGGTGCGAGCGCAGCTCCCGGATGCAGGCGGCGAAGTGGCCGGCGCCGCCGTCGCGGAGATCATCCCGGTCCACCGAGGTGATGACCACGTATTTGAGCTGCATGAGTGCAATGGTCCTGGCCAGGTTCGCCGGTTCCCCGGGGTCCAGGGGGGCGGGCCGGCCGTGAGCCACGTCGCAGAAGGGGCAGCGGCGCGTACACAGGTCCCCCATGATCATGAAGGTCGCTGTGCCGTGGGAGAAGCACTCCCCCAGGTTGGGGCACGAGGCCTCCTCGCAGACCGTATGCAGGCTGTGTTCCCGTATCAGCTGTTTCAGCTCCCGCACCCGCGGGTGCGTCGGCGCCCTGGCGCGGATCCACCCCGGCTTGCGCGGCAGGGGGCCTTCCTGGGGGACCACCTTGATGGGTATCTTGGCGGTTTTAAGCCGGCCGCGTTGATCCCGCGTCGGTGTTTCCCGTTTGCTGTTTGTCGTCATGTCAGTTCCAGTTTCAGGTGATCGCTGCTGTTTCGCCGGAAAGCGCGGAGGCTGTCCCCCTGATATGAAAGGTCTTATATTCCAGATGCTTCATCAGTTCGGGCAACAGGCGATCAGCCGCCTCGCGCGTGGTCAGACTGATACCGTAATCTCTGATCTGGGTGATCTCAAGGGCCGGGTAGCCGCAGGGGTTGATGCCGGAGAACGGGGCGAGGTCCATGTCCACGTTAAGGGCGAGGCCATGATAACAGCATCCGCCGCGCACCCGTACACCCAGGGCGGCGATCTTTTTTTCATCCACGTATACTCCCGGAGCTCCGTCGCGGCGGGCGGCGCTTATGGACAGCCCGGCCAGCAGGTCGATAACGGACTGTTCCAGCAGGTGGACATAGCGTTTGACGCCGATACCTCTGCGTTTCAGATCCAGAAGTAAGTAAACCACCAGCTGTCCCGGACCGTGATAGGTGACCTGACCTCCACGGTCGGCGTGGACGACGGGAATGTCACCGGCGGAGAGAATGTGCTCTGTCCTGCCGGACAATCCCAGGGTATACACCGGCTGGTGTTCCAGGCACCAGATCTCATCCATCGTGTCCTGCCGCCGCCCGCTGTTGAACGCCTGCATGGCGCGGTAGGTCGGTCCATATTCCTCCCGGCCCAGGTGTCTGAGATAAACAGTCTTCATAGCGCCATCAGGACCCGCTCATGCCCGGTCAGCTCCAGGTAAATGGCGTCCAGCTGGGCGCGGTTCCGGGCCTGTACGGTCACCGTCACGGCCATGTATTTTCCACCCCGGCTGGTGCGGACTCTGACCGCACCCTCCCTCAGATCGGGGCTGTGCTTGCGCACCAGGCTCACCACCAGGCTGTCGAAGTCGTCGGCGGCCTCGCCCATGGCCTTGATGGGAAAATCACAGGGAAAGTCAAACAGGCTGTCCTCTTCACTCATCTTCGGGGCTATTTCAGATCCGGTGCAAAAAGCGTAACATATGATTCCGTTGAATCCGTCCGGCGTCCAAATCGAACGAACCCGGCTAATTCAGTCTAACTCCATAATATATCTGGACATAAATTTTTTTCGAGAGAGTGCCATGAAGACAAAGATCCTGATATTCATCTGCGCCGCCTGCCTGTCCGGCTCCGCAATTGCCGCGGACAAGGGCAAGATGACCGATGCACAGAAGGAAGCCATGCAAGCCCGCGTCAAGGAATTAAACGCGGCCTGTAACTACCCGCATAGACCGACTATCCCGGACGGCCAGAATTCAACGAAAGACGATATGCTCAAGGCCCAGGCAAAAATGAAGGCCTTCCTCAAGGACGGCAACAATTATATCGAATGCCTGGACAAGGTGGAAAAGGGCTGGGGCGATAAGGCCACTGATAATGATCACGCCGTGGTGGTAGTCCTGCATAACAAGGCCGTGGATGATATGCAGTCGGTGGCAGACCTATTCAATACGGCGGTCAGGGCATTCCAGGGGAAGAAATAATCCCTTCCCGCGCGCAGCCTGAGGCGTAATTAATAGTATTTCAATATATTATTTTGTTTTTTTATACTAAAACATTATATGTACATACTGCCAGGACTACCGCATCGTTCAAAAAATGCGGTGCCTGACTCCCGGATGGAAAGGACTGTGTGTGTGTTCACAATTATCGCGCAGCATGATTGCCTCGCCTGGAAGGATGATACATGATTCCCCAGTTACACAGGGCTAAGTGAATGATTGCCGGGGCATCAAGGCCCGCGCCCCCTTCCCGGCGATTCCGCGGGCCGGTTTCAGCGTCTCGAAGAAGGCGGAGGTAACCATGACCGATCAGTTATCGATTGATCCCAGCATTCTGCGTAAGATCCCCCTATTCAGCTCCCTCTCCAACCAGGAATTACAGCAGATCCTCAAGGCCCCGGAAAACGGCATCGAGGAATACGGCATGAAAAAGACGATCGACAAGGAATCCGAGATCGGGGATTGCATGTATGTCGTCCTCGAC
>JARRRO010000183.1:0-4275 GCA_037380645.1 Gammaproteobacteria bacterium
CCGCTTGCCGCTTTTCGGCAGCCAGTTGCCGCTAACGGTGTCCGATTCCCCGCCTTCGTTGACGGGGATCCACATGGAGTAGACGTCGGCCGTGTCGATGAAATTGAAACCGGCGTCGACAAAGGCGTCCAGCAGTCTGAATGACATGGCCTCGTCGGCGGTCCAGCCGAAGACATTGCCGCCGAAGGCCAGCGGCGGGGTCTCCAGGCCGGTGTTGCCCAGTTTGCGTGTTTTCATGTTCCTCTCCCTCTGCTGTCGTTGCCATCGAGCATGCGTCTTCTTCCCTGAAACTGTCAAGCCGAGGCAGGATCGTTGACAGAGACGAATCGTCCTATATGCTGCTGCTGGAACGATGTGCGGCAGTGCCCGAAAAAAACCATGAACACCGGGGGGTGTGGATGAAGTTCGGTGTCTTTGACCATCTCGATGACAGCGGCCTGCCCCTGCACGAGCACTACCGGAACCGGCTGAATCTGGTCGAACTCTATGACCGGGAAGGCCTTTACTGCTATCACCTGGCGGAACACCACACTACGCCGCTGGGTACGGCCCCCTCCCCCGGCATCTTCCTGTCCGCGATCGCCCAGCGCACCCGCCGCATCCGCTTTGGCCCCCTGGTCTACACCCTCCCGTTTTATCATCCCCTGCGGCTGATCGAGGAGATCTGCATGCTGGATCACCTGAGCGGCGGGCGCCTGCAGCTGGGCGTGGGCAAGGGCGTATCGCCGTTTGAACTGGGCTACTACGGCATCGCAGCAAAGGAGTCGCAGTCGCGCTATTTTGAATCACTGGATGTCCTCCGCCGCGGCCTGGGCTCGGATTCCCTCGATCATGACGGCGATTTTTACTCCTTCCGGGACGTACCCATGACGATGCGGCCCCTGCAGCAGCCCCATCCGCCGCTGTGGTACGGGACCAATTCGCCGGAAGCCGCCGGCTGGGCCGCGGCCAATGAGGTCAACGTCGTCAGCCTGTTGCCGGCCGGCCAGGCCCGCGCCATCACGGATCGCTACCGCCGGGAATGGACGGCTCTTGGCCACGATGAAAACGCCATCCCGTTTATGGGGGTATCGCGGCTCCTGGTCGTGGCCGAAACCGACGCAGAGGCGCTGGACATTGCCGGACGCGCTTACCGGCGGTGGCGAAGCAGTTTCCGCTGGTTGTGGGAAAAGCACGGCAACACCGACTACATAGAGCGTTTCGCTCCTCCCGAATTCAGCGACATGATGCAATGGGGCGGCGGCTTCGCCGGCACTCCCGCCTCGGTCCGCGATTACATCACCCGGGAGATCGAGGATGGCGGCATCAATTACCTTATCGCCTCGCTCATGTTTGGCGATATGCGGGAGAAGGAAGCAACGGCATCAGCGACGCTTTATGCACAAGAGGTAATCCCCGCCTTTAACGGTGAGGAGTGAGGGGGGAAGGTGTGAGGTGAGGCAATGTCTTTCCACCTCACACCTCACTCCTCACCCCTGACTCTCAGTTCCAGTGCGCCGTGCTCTCTATGCGGCGGCCGTAGTGCTTAAGGCCGTACCAGAAAATGAACACCGCCAGGGGCTCCATCACCACCGCCGCCAGCGCCATGGCATGGCCCAGCTGCGCCTCGCTGCCGAAGACATAGTCGGTCAGCGTGGCGATAAAGGTCGGTCCGAGACCGAAACCGATAATGTTGAACACGAACAGGAACAGGGCCGTGACCTGTCCGCGGATCTGGTTCGGGGTGATCGCCTGGATGGCGGCGTTCTGCGGACCCGGCGCCAGGGCCAGGACAAAGTTCTGCACCGCCAGGAGTCCCACCGCCACCCAGGGACTGGAGACCAGCGGGAACAGCACCAGGAACGGCAGCGCCAGCACACCCGCGATCACAACCACGCGCATGTTGGCATCGTGGTGCCCGCGCAGCGCCAGCTTCTCCGCCAGGACGCCGCCCAGCATCAGGCCTATGGGGGAGATCACCAGCAGGATGCCGCCCATGACCTGGCCGAAATGGGCAATGGTCCAGTGATGGGAACGGATAAAGAACGTCGGCAGCCAAGAGGTGACGCCGACGATCAGCGTGCCCTGTATCGCCAGACCCAGCAGCATGGGAACGTAGGCGCCACGGTGTTCGATCAGGAAGGCGACGATCTCGCGCACCGGCAGCGAGGTGTGCGGCGCCGGCTTGCCGCCCGCGGTAGCGATCAGTCCGCGCCGTTTCGGCTCCCGTACCGTCGACATCAGGGCCGCGATAATCAGGCCGGGTACGCCCACGGCGAAGAAGGTCATCTGCCAGGGATGTACCTCTCCGATCACCGGCAGGGTCTGCACCGGCAGATTGCTGATCATGCCGATGATTGTGCCGCCGACGATGAGGGCCAGGCCCTGGCCGAACATGAAGCCGATGTTGAGTACGGAAATGGCCTTGGGCAACTTCTCCCGGGGGAAGAAGTCACTGAGGGCGGAAAACGTGGCCGGGCCGTTGCACGCCTCGCCCACGCCCACGCCGAGACGCGCGAGAAACAGGTGCCAGAAGGTATTGGCCAGGCCGCACACGGCGGTCATGCCGCTCCACAGGGCGACGCCTATGCCGAGAATCATCCTGCGGCTCCGGGTATCCACCAGGCGGGCGATGGGCAGGCCCACGAAGGCGTAAAAACCGACAAAGGCGAAACCCATGATCAGGCTGATCTGGAAATCGCTCAGTGCCAGGTCGCGCTTGATGGGCTGCACCAGCAGGGGCAATATGCCCCGGTCCAGGAAATTGAACATCAGGGCGGCGGTGAAGATGCCCACGGCGTACCAGGCCTGGCGCGGGGCCGGCCAGGGTTGCTGGGCAGGCGCTATCTCCTCCTCGTTAACGAGTTGCTCGGACATGGTTACCCCCCTGTACGACAAAAAACGATATGCTGGCCTTCAGTGATGTACACACTTTGTGTACATCAATGTACCCGGATATCGGCAAGAGTGCGAGAATTCATGAACGGGGCGGGCAGCGTGACGACGACGCGCCGTCCATTTCAAGGTCAAGTTGACAACCATGCCGTGTGACCTAACAATGCCCATTGCGGCCGCTGCCGCCGCCCGGGATGCGCATACGACCGCCCGGATCCGGACAGCCGCGGTATTTCCTGAAAGTCCGTCATAACCCGTCAAGCCCAGAGTGGATGGAGAACAGCCATGAGCGTCGATTTTTCTAAAAACCCCATGTTCAGCGGGACCTTTTCCGCGCCCTTCCGAGCGGAGGTGGATGTGCTTGATCTGGAAGTGGATGGGGAACTGCCCTCCGATCTGGAGGGGACTTTCTACCGGGTACAGCCGGACTTCCTTTATCCGCCGCGCTTCGAGAACGACGTTCCCTTCAACGGGGACGGGCATATCAGCATGTTCCGCTTCGGCGGCGGCCACGCGGACTACAAGGGGCGCTACGTACGCACCCAGCGCTACAAGGTCCAGCGCGAGGCGCGCCGGGCGCTGTTCGGCACCTACCGCAACCGCGATACCGATGATCCCAGCGTGCGCAAGCTAAGCGGCGGCACCGCCAATACCAACCTGATTTATCACGCCGGCAAACTCTTTGCACTGAAAGAGGACAGCCCGCCGGTGCAGCTGGATCCCAACACCCTGGAGACCCTGGACGACTACTACACCTTCAACGGCAAGCTGACCAGCCAGACCTTCACCGCGCATCCCAAACTCGACCCGGTGAGTGGCGAGATGATCGGATTCGGCTATGAGGCCAAGGGCAACGCCACCGACGACGTGGCCGTCTACGCCATAGACAAAAATGGCGAGATCACCTGGGAATGCTGGATCAAGGTCCCCTACGTGGGCATGCTGCACGACTTCGCCATCACCCAGACACACATCGCCTTCCTGGTCCTCCCCATGGCCACTAACGTCGAGCAGATGAAACAGGGGGGCGTCCATTTCGCCTGGGATTCCAGCCTGCCCACGTACTTCGGCGTCATGCGCCGCAATGGCGACGGCAAGGACCTGCGCTGGTTCAAGGGTCCGGAAAAATGCGCCACCCACGTCATGAACGCCTTTTCCGACGGCGATGACATCTACGTGGACATGGACATGGCCGATTCCAACCAGTTTCCGTTCTTCCCCTTCGTCAAGGGTTCATTCGATCCCAAAAAGGCCGAGGGCACGCAGATCACGATCCGCTTGCAGGATGGGCGCTTGATCGCGTCGGTCCGGCAGCGTGAGGTTGAGGAGACGGCGATATGTTATCACCCATACAACTGTATTGGTCGGGGATTGTTTCTCCATCCGCATAGGCGGTGCTGG
>JARRRO010000184.1:0-4268 GCA_037380645.1 Gammaproteobacteria bacterium
CATGGCGGAACATCGCCGCCGCGCCCGGGCCGCCAGCCGCTTCACGGCGCAGGCGGAGGCGGGCGAGGGCGTGGAGCATGAATCCCGCTTCCACGGCTACGAGCGCCTGACCCTGGAGGCGAAGGTCCTGGCCCTGTATCAGGACGGTCGCTCCGTGCAGAAACTGGGACAGGGGGAGTCCGGGGGGGTGATCCTGGAGGCGACACCGTTTTATGCCGAGTCCGGCGGCCAGGTGGGGGACGCGGGGGTGCTGCGTGCCGAGGACGTGCTGTTCGAGGTGGAAGATACCCAGAAACAGGGCAAGGCCCATGTCCACCTGGGCCGCGTGGCCCGGGGGACCCTGACGGTGGGCCAGACCCTGGAGGCCGCGGTGGATGTGCAGCGGCGCCGGGATACGGTGCGCAACCATTCCGCCACCCATCTGCTGCACGCCGCCCTGCGCCAGGTCCTGGGCAAGCACGTGACCCAGAAGGGCTCCCTGGTGGCGCCGGACCGCCTGCGCTTCGATTTCTCCCACCCCAAACCGCTGTCGGAACAGGAACTGCAGGCGATCGAAGAACTGGTGAACCGCAAGATCCTGGAAAACACCGAGACCCGTGTCCAGGTAATGCCCCTGGAGGAGGCCCTCAAATCCGGGGCCATGTCCCTGTTCGGCGAGAAATACGACGCCGAGGTTCGGGTGCTGACCATCGCCGACGGCTTTTCCGTGGAGCTCTGTGGCGGGACTCACGTGGGGCGCAGCGGCGACATCGGCCTGTTCAAGATCATTTACGAGACCGGCATCGCCGCCGGGGTGCGGCGCATCGAGGCCCTGACCGGCACCGGCGCCCTGCACTGGGTGAACGACAACCAGCAGAGGCTGGTGGCCCTGTCCCGGCTCCTGCGCACCGAGCCGGAGCACCTGGAGCTGCGGCTGGAGCAGCTGCTGGAGCGCAGCCGCCGCCAGGAAAAGGAGATCGAGCAGCTCAAAGGCAGACTGGCCAGCAGCGCCGGGGACGACATGGCGGGGGAGGCAACGGACATTGACGGCATCAAGGTCCTGGCGAAACGCCTGGAAGGCGTCGACCCCAAGTCCCTGCGCGATACCGTGGATCAGCTGAAAAACAAGCTGGGCACCGCCGCCCTGGTCCTGGCCACGGTCAGCGACGGCAAGGTCAGCCTGGTGGCCGGGGTGACCAAGGACAGCACCGCCCGCATCAAGGCCGGCGACCTGGTCAACTTTGTGGCGCGGCAGGTGGGTGGCCGTGGCGGCGGCCGTCCCGACATGGCCCAGGCAGGCGGTAACGATCCCGGCGCCCTGGAGACCGCCCTGGCGGGTGTCCCGGACTGGGTCCGGCAGCAGCTCGGCGAGGCAGGATAATAATGTTGAAAAACGATTTCCTCATCCATGCACTGGTGACCGGCCATTGAAAACCTCCGGTTTTCAATGGCCTGCCAATCCGGTTCTGCTTGTGGAACAGCACCGATTCGCTACAATCCCGCGTTTTTGACCGGTTGGTTTCCATGGCGTTGATGGTCCAGAAATACGGCGGCACCTCCGTCGGCGACATCGAGCGCATCCGCGCCGTCGCCGGGAAGGTGATGGCCGCCCGCGAGCAGGGTCACCAGGTGGTGGTGGTAGTGTCCGCCATGAGCGGCGAGACCGATCGTTTGCTGGGTCTGGCCCACGACCTCACCGACCGCCCGGACCGGCGCGAACTGGATGTCCTGCTCTCCACCGGCGAGCAGGCCAGTATCGCCCTGCTGAGTATGGCCCTGCTGACCCGGGGTTGCCCCGCCGTTTCCTTTACCGGCACCCAGGTCCGGATCCTCACCGACAGCGCCCACAGCAAGGCCCGGATCCTGGACATCGAGGGCGCGCGGGTGCACCAGGCCCTGGCGGACGGCAAGGTGGTGGTCATCGCCGGATTCCAGGGTGTGGACAGTGAAGGCGACGTCACCACCCTGGGGCGGGGCGGCTCGGACACCACGGCGGTGGCCATGGCGGCCGCCCTGAAAGCGGAGGAATGCTGCATCTACACCGACGTGGACGGTGTATATACGGCCGATCCGCGCATAGTGGCCGATGCCCGCCGCCTGGATCGCCTCAGCTATGAGGAGATGCTGGAAATGGCCAGTCTGGGTTCCAAGGTCCTGCAGATCCGGGCGGTGGAATTCGCCAACAAATACCACGTCCCCTTAAGGGTCCTGTCCTCGTTTGAAGAGGGGCCGGGGACCCTGATTACCGAAGAGGATGAGACTATGGAACAGGCATTGATCTCGGGCATCGCCCATAACCGGGACGAGGCCAAGCTGACCATCATGGGGATCCCGGACCGGCCGGGCATCGCCTACGGCATCCTGGGCCCCGTAGCCGACGCCAACATCGAGGTGGACATGATCGTGCAGAATGCCAGCGCCGATGGCCTGACCGATCTGACTTTCACCGTGCATCGGAATGATTATCCCAAGTCATTGGAAATACTAGAAAAAGTGGCCAAAGACATGAACGCCAGGGGGGTTGTCGGGGATACCAAAATAGCCAAGCTATCCATCGTCGGCGTTGGTATGCGCTCACATGCGGGTATTGCCAGCCGGATGTTCCAGGTACTCTCGGAGGAGGGGATCAATATCCAGATGATCTCCACCTCCGAGATCAAGATCTCCGTGGTGATCGCGGAAAAGTACCTGGAACTGGGGATCCGGACCCTGCACTCGGCCTTCGGGCTGGACAGCCCCGCCGGGGAGTGAGCATTCGCGCCTTAGGCCTGTTATCATTGATAACCAGGGCCTGATTGAGGGAATTCCTTATATAATCGGGGCTCAAATAACAAGAATGGCTATACGTGGGTAGTTGTGTATAAAGGCTTAACTGTAAGTTAAGGGAAGTGAGGAGACTTTCAATGTTGATATTGACTCGCAGGATCGGCGAATCACTGATGATAGGTGATGATGTAAACGTCACAGTGCTTGGGATCCGTGGTAACCAGGTTCGCATCGGTGTCAATGCGCCTAAAGAGGTAGCGGTACACCGGGAAGAGATTTATGAAAGGATTCAGCTGGAAAAGGTAAAACAAAACAAGGCCAGGATAGCCGAAGAATTCGAAGACGAAGGCGTCCGGGACGAAGACAGTCAATAAGAATTCCTGGTCGGTTCGTTCATTCTAACCTTTTCAGGGGTTTACCCATGCTGAAGGCGACGGTAAGCTTGCCGTGCGTCACGGGTATGCTGTCGTCCTGTTTCGACTGTTCACAACCTATATCCGGAGAGGTGGCCGAGTGGCTGAAGGCGCTCCCCTGCTAAGGGAGTATGGGTTAAAAGCCCATCGAGGGTTCGAATCCCTCCCTCTCCGCCAGATCGGAAAAGGGGGACAGACGTTGAGGTCTGTCCCCCTTTCCTGATCTGATGGTGTCGGATTCGAACCCCTGCTGATCATCCTCCGCCGGATATTCGGGTCTTCGTTCTGAGGCCTTTAGCCCTATCAAGATAGTTAAACACTTCCGGCAGTTGGGTTGCCCGATTCATGGTATTTCATAACAAGAATCGAACCTCCCGCGGGTGTCATGCAGAATCCCTCTGTTTTCACCGGTTGTCGTGTTGCGGGAAACGACCTTGGAAGACGGCTTCGATGATAGCGGATGCCGGACAGACCGGCCGGACTAAGGGCGCGACGCAGGGCCAAGTGATATTAAAATATATAACTGCTTTTCAGAACATGAACCAACCGGATTCCAGAACATTAAATAACCGGATATCAGAACAGGCCATGAGATCTTCATGGCGATTATAATTTAAGGCGATTACCTTTTAATTTTTAACAGTATTTTTTTACTTGATAACATCCCCTGAAGAGTCAGTGGCAGGGTCATTGACACGGGCGCCCCCGTTGCTAGACTTTCAAATGGAAGAGGTGCGGTAAGCACAGTTTCGTCTTGCTGTCCCCTCTAAAAACTGTCCGGGCACTTAAAACTATTACAAGCGCTACAGAAGGGGATTGTTCTGGACGAAGATCCCCGGAAAAGCGGATTTTCCGAGGGGAAATCATGGCTTATCCTTTCTGTCCGATCGGTGCGAATAATGGGGTTCGTAACCGTATATCCTGCAAGTCCATATTTATTCCATTCAAGCGACCGCATTTTCACCGGGCACCCCCCTGGCAGCGTCCACTTTCAAGTCAGCGGACAAGCCTCATGGAACCCCTGGAGCCGCGGCTGCTGCTCAGCGCGGATTTCATGCCGGCGGCGGCCGAAGCGATGGGCGACGGTTTCGATGATTTACAGGCTCGGCT
>JARRRO010000185.1:0-4264 GCA_037380645.1 Gammaproteobacteria bacterium
CGCCTGTCATGCACCTGTCCGGCAACAAGGCCGATGACGTCAACCGCCAACTGGCGCCAGTACTGAAGGGCTTCTCCAAAATTTACCGGCGTTTTTCGCCACAGCAGATAAACCCGCTGGACATTAATCCCCTGCGCGACATTATCAACAGGCAGATTGATTTCGACCTGTTGCGACGCCAGAACACGCCGCGGCTGTTTGTGGTTGCCACCAGGGTGCACAGCGGCCAGATGCGCATCTTTACCAATGGGGAACTCTCCACCGATGTCCTGCTGGCATCGGCCTGCCTACCGTCGCTGCATCACCCCGTTGAAATCGACGGCGACATCTATTGGGACGGTGCCTATTCGGGGAACCCTGCGGTCTTTCCTCTGGTATACGATGCAAGGGCCACAGATATTGCCCTGGTGCTGCTGCAACCGCTATGCAGACAGGACACACCGCTGACAGCCGAGGAGATCTCGCACCGTGTCCGTGAGCTGGGCCTCGTCTCGTCATTTCTACGGGAAATGCGGGCCATCACACACGTGCGCGGGAGAATAAGAAGCGGGGTGTTCCCCGTCGGCCGTATTGAACGGCGCCTGCGCAAACTGCGCTTTTACCTCGTACAACACGAAGAACTCATGAACAGCATGTTACGCGGCAGCCAGTTGAATACGCATTTATCCTTTCTGAAATTCCTGCGGGATGCCGGCAGGGCGCAGGCGGAAAACTGGTTGCAGGCATACGGCCGCAATCCGGGACGGGCGCAGATAGACCTGCCACAGTATTTCAGCCTGGCATGACCGGTTAAATCCAGTCCAGCTGTTCCTCCCTCACTTGCCCCACGGCCGGCTGCAGCCCGGAGACGCTGACCCCCAGCAGCCTGACCCGGCGCGCGCCCGCCTCGGTCCTGTCCAGCAGCGCCGGCAGCAGCGGCCGCATCTCCTCGCAGCGGCTGAAGGGCTCGTCCAGGGTGCGGCTGCGGGTCACCTGCTGAAAATTCTCGTATTTGACCTTGATGGTCAGGGTGCGGGCGCAAAGCCGCTTGCCGGCGAGCAGCTCGGCCACCCGGCGCGCCCGCTCGGCCAGGATCGCCAACATCTCGCCGGGGTTATCCAGGTCAGCGGCCAGAGTGGTCTCGCTGCCTATGGATTTCCTGGCGCGGTGGGGATTCACCGGCCGCGGGTCCACCGCGCGGGCGATATCGTAGTAGAACAGGCCGGCCCTGCCGAAGTGCCGGCACAGGCTCTCCCGGCCCAGGCGCCGGAGATCGGCGCCGGTGTTTATCCCCAAGGCGCGCATCTTCGCCTCGGTGGCCCGGCCGACACCGTGAAATTTCCGCACCGGGAGAGTGGCAATAAAGGCCTGGCCCTGATCCGGCGTAATTACGTACAGGCCGTCGGGCTTGTCCATGTCCGAGGCGATCTTGGCCAGGAACTTGTTATAGGAAATGCCGGCCGAGGCGGTGAGGCCGGTCTCCTCCCGGATGCGCCGTTTGATCGCCGCCGCCAGCCGGGCGGCGGAGCCGGAATAAAGCGCCGAGCCGGTCACGTCCAGGAAGGCCTCGTCCAGGGACAGGGGCTCGATGCGGTCGGTGTACTCACGGAAAATCTCCCGGATCCGGGCGGAGACGGCGCGATAGACATCGAACCGAGGCCGCAGGAAGGTAGCCTCCGGACACAGGCGCAGGGCGCGGGCGGCGGGCATGGCCGAGTGGACGCCGAAGCGCCGGGCCTCGTAGCTGCAGGCAGCGACTACGCCCCGCCCTTGGGGATCGCCGCCGACGATTACCGGCCGGCCCCGCAGGGCCGGATTATCCCGCTGTTCCACCGCGACGTAAAAGGCGTCCATGTCGATATGAATGATCTTGCGTACCGCCATGCTGTCCGGTGTTTTTTTAAGGGAATATCCCCTACAATCTGAACTTCTCCATGATAATCAAAGTCCACCCAGCGTGTACGCATAACCTGGACATCTTGCCGATCACCGATCCGCAATCTCACCAGCAAAGGGGGGGACAAACCAGCGATGACAAGCCGTTTCATTCTGATCCTGACACTCGGTCTCGCTCTCAGCGCGCCCGTTCACGCCGACATTGCCGCGGCGTATTACGCCCTCAACCACGGTGATTTCAAGGCCGCGGTCAAGGAATTCTCGCGGCTGGCCGATACCGGCGACGCCAGGGCGCAATCCTATCTGGGCTATATGTACTACGTCGGCCAGGGGGTCAAGCAGGATTACGGCCAGGCGGTACGGTGGTTCCGCAAGGCGGCGAAACAGGGTGACCGGGACGCCGAGTACAACCTGGCGGTGGCCTATGCCTTCGGCAAGGGGGTGGACAAGGATCTGAAAACGGCCGCCCAATGGTATCGCAAGGCGGCCGAACAGGGCCACGCTGCGGCCCAGTACAGCCTGGGACTTTCCTATGCCAGGGGGGATGGCGTCAAACAGGATCGGGAGCAAGCGCTGCACTGGTTCCGCAAGGCCGCCGACCAGGGCTACGCCGATGCCAAAAAGGCCGTGCAGAGCATGTCGGAAAACGCCGACAAAAACTCTTCAGGCGACGCCGACGACAAGCACAGCGAGGCACGGGCAGAGACAAAGACAGCGGAAAGTACGCAGCCCGCCGCGCGGGCGCCTCTTCCCGGCGCCGAGACCCCGGCCAAGACCCCGCTGGCCAAGCAGTCACCTGGGGACGGAAAAAAGGGACCCGCCGTCGCGAAACAGGCCGGCACGGGGAAACAACCGGCAGGCAGAGGAAAAGTGCTTGAGGGAAACGGCAAACCGATTACCAGGGCGGAGATAGCCCAGGACGTCACCCCGGACTTCAAGTCACTGGATAACACAAGCACCGGCGGCGGTTTACCCGACCACGACGCCCTGCCTGCCGCAGGAACCGGCACAGGGACGGCGACCGGGTCCGGGGAAGGGACCGGCCATTTCCTGAACCGCCTGTTCGGCTCCCACGGGACGGACACCCACCAGGCGACCAAGACCGGCGAAACGGCGGGGGACAAGGGGTCCGGAAAAGAGACGACCCCGGCCCGGCCACCCGACAAGGCCGCTCACGCCCTTTATCAGAAAGGCATGGCGGCACTGTCGAAAGAGAATTTCCGGGATGCAGCCCTCGCCTTCCATGAGGCGGCGCTGAAGGGCGACCCCCGGTCCCAGTTTCAGCTGGGGTCTCTGTTCTATCAGGGGCTGGGGGTGACCCGGGATTACAGCGAAGCCCAGCACTGGTACCAGATGGCAGCCGAGAACGGCAACGCCGACGCCCAGTACAGTCTCGGCAACATGTACTTCATGGGCCGGGGGGTGAAGCAGAACGACCGCAAGGCCGCCTACTGGTACAAGAAGGCCGCCGCTCAGGGCAATGATTCGGCCCGGCACAATCTGGAGAATCTCAAGCGCCTCATCAGCCTGGCCGGCGAGAAACCCCGGGTGGCTAAAGGCAAGGTTCCCCAGGGCGACGCCAAGGCGGCGCAGCAAACGTCCGATCATAAGCGGGGCTTCTTCAGCCGCCTGTTCGGTCGGGACAAGACCCGCACCGAGGAGCTCGAGCCCAGCCGGTCCTTCGCCAGCGCGGACAAGGCATTCTCGGGAAACAAAGGACACGGCCTGTTTGGACCCGCCGGGAATAACGACAGCTAGACGGGCAAGACCGCTCGCCCCCGCAACAGAACCCACGTTTTTCCAGTACCTTAGTCCTGCACCTGTAGCCGGCTCCAGCCGGCCCTGACCCTGTCTGTAATCGGCGACATCCGGTCGCCATTTTTTCCCTCCCCCCTGCCTTTCCCCGTCCCCGACGGCGCCTCGCAGTCATATATATCTCACTGATTTAAAAGAGATATTTTTATTATCCGGAAAATCAGTGGCACGCCCCCATGCCTGGCATGCTCCTTGCGATATATCAGATAAACGGAAAACGGAGTTGCGAGATGAATGTTTACCGTTGCTGGTATCAAGGGACCCTGGGTTACGGGTGCCGCCGGGGAAGCAACTGGATGTTTGTCCCCGAGCTGGGTCAGGTTGACCGCCGGATTTACCAGGATCTGGCCCTGACCGAACTGGTCTTCAGCAACGCCGAGGAAATGCGCTTCGAGATGCAGAACAAAACAATGATGAACAGTAAGTCGCTGGGCGGTTGGATGGGGCGGATCAAGGCCCACCGAACACGGTCCCGCTCCGTCAACGGCCTGCTGTTAGGTTACCACTAAATCAGAGGACTCCCCCCCTCCAGGTTTCTCATGCCTCTGATATGGGCCCCCCGGACAAGGCCGTC
>JARRRO010000186.1:0-4255 GCA_037380645.1 Gammaproteobacteria bacterium
GCTTTGTATAGATTTTTACGCAAGTGTAGATATAGAAATTTTATTATAAGGCAGACATTCAAATATACCTAACGGGTCCGCATGAAAAGATTTTATCGGAACGGGCCCGGATCTGTCCGGATCGATGTATAAAAATATATAGATTTCAGTCGGATAGCGGCAAAGAGTAATACTGTTTAACAGTTAAACATCATGGTTTAACAATTAAACGTTCTCCGGACATAACATTCGGTAGCGAGAGTGGTGCCTTGCCTGCAACGCATTGGATCACAAGCGTGCAACGCGATGGTGCATAACGGTAGAAAAAGCCGCAAGAGAATCCCTGAGTTCACTCTCGTCGGGAATAACGCGTAAAGCTGTCACTCATTGCCATTAAGTGCCGGCGTTACACCTGCGGCCGCGCCTGACAGATTGTCTCCCCTTCCGCACACCCGCCATTTTACTTTCCGCTTCCTCCGGTCTCACGCGCCGTAGTCACCGGTCGGATAGGTGGGGTAGTCGCCTTCCGGCGTGCCGTGCTCGGCGACATGCACGATCGCCGCTTCCATGACCTCGAGCGCCTCGCGCAGCACGTTTTCGTCCATGTTAAGCGCCGGGTACATGCGCACGACCCTCTCACCGAAATCGCAGATCGGATAGACACCGTGATGGAGCATGTAACTCCGCACCGCGCGTGCCGCCATGGAGTCATCGCCGCCGTCCGGATGCCGGAAGGAGACGCCCATCAGCAGTCCCCGGGCGCGGGCCTCACCAACGATCGGGTATTTCTCGAAGCCTTTCAAAATGGGCGCCGCCATCTCAGCCAGTCTGGCGGCGTGCTCGACCACCCGGTCGCGCTCGTAAATCTCGAGGGTCTTCAGTCCGGCGGCGCAGCCGGCGGGTGTGGCGGCGAAGGTGCTTCCGGTCCCGGCCTGCGGATTGTCCGCGAGGATCTCGTCGCGGGCCGCGACGCCCGCGCAGGGCTCGATGCCGCCGGAGAGGTTCTTGCCGACGACGAGCAGGTCGGGAACCACGTCGTAGTGTTCCACCCCCCACATGCGGCCCGTGCGTCCCAGGCCCGTCAGCACCTCATCCGCAATCATCAGCCACCCCTGGCGGTCACAGATCTCGCGTACGCCGCGCACAAAGCTGGAAGCCGGAATCCAGTTGCCGCCTTCGGCGAGCCCGGGCTCGATCAGTACCGCGGCGATGGAGTCTGCGGGGGCGATGAATCCGGGAATGTGCTTCTCGAGATACCAGAGGCAGTACTCGACATATTGTGCTTCCTCGATCCCGGCCGGAATGCCTTCGCTGTAGGGATAGGGCGCCTTGATGACGCCGCCGGTCCAGGCCTCCAGATAGCGATTGCGGCTGCCGTCGTAAGCGCTCAGCAACTTGCCGGCGATGGACTCGCCGTGGAAAGCCGAGCTGACGGTGACGACATAGCGGCGCTTCATGTGGCACAGGGCAATATATGCGGCCGCCTCTGCGGCTTCGGTGCCGGAGACCTCGAAGTTGAAGCGGGGCAGCTGCCGGCCGGGCATAATCCCGGCGAGTTTTTCCGCGAGCTCGTAGCGCAGCGGATGCTCGTAGTGAAAACCGTAGCGCTGGTGCGCCTGGTGAACCGCCTCGATGATTTCGGGATGGGCGTTACCCAACGGATTGGTGGCCCAGCCGTTCTGAAGATCGATGTAGCGTTTGCCGTCAATATCCCAGATGAAATCACCCTGCGCCCGATCCAGTATGATCTGGGCAGGCCGCACATATCCCTTGCTGCGCGCGGCTTCGGCCTTTTCCCGGTACTTCCCGCCGCCACGAAACAGCGGGATGCCCCGCTCGAGGATCCGGAGTGCATTATTGCCTGGAAGATCTTGTTTCATCGGTCCCTCCCGTAACATGTTCAGGGATGTTTTTCAAAAGCGCGCCGGCGGCGTCTTCAAACGCCGCTCGTGCCTCCAGAATGGTTTTTCCGATATTTCGCATTGAACCCAGTTGGACCGCCATTCAAGCTCCTTTTGGTAATATACTTCCGCCCAGATTGTCTTCGGCGCGATTCCGTTGTCGTATTCGACATCGGCCAGTGCAAGGTTGGACTTGAGGATCGGGGACCAGGTGCAGGATTTGATGGTGCCAATGCGGCGACCTTGCCGGGCGTTGTACAGGAAGGAATCTGCGCAATCCTTGTTGCCGTTCACCACGAGCCTGACGATGCGCCGCCCGGGCAGGCCCTGTTTCTCGTCTATCAACGCACGCTTGCCGGTAAAATGGGGTTTGTCGAAATTCACCGCCCAGCCCAGACCCAGTTCAAAGGGAGAACGGACATGGTCCGCGCGTATCGCCGAGTCCGCCGGATTGAAGTCATCGCCCGGAATGAGGAAACCGGCTTCAATTCTGACCATATTCAGCGCGTCGAGGCCTATAGCACGAATATCATAAAGCCCGAGTTTTTTCACCTCAAAAAGCGCATCCCATAATGCCGGTGCACTGGCGGGGTCGGTCCAGAGTTCGTAACCGAGATCACCGGTAAAGCCGGTGCGGGAAATCATCACCTCAAGATCGTTGATCCGGGAATGGACAAAATGAAACGGTTTGAGTTGGTGGAGGTTCCCGATCCCGGCTTCCATCAGCACTGAACACGACGTCGGTCCCTGGACCGCCAGCGCGGCTATATCGTCGGTCTGCTTTTCGACGGCGACATCCATTCCCAGGCTGGACAGCATCAGCCAGTCCAGCTGGTGATGCATCGAGCAGAGCCGGTACTCGTTTTCACCCAGCCTGAATAACGTCCCGTCATCCAGGACCTTGCCTTCATCGTTGCACCAGAGCACGTAACTGACCCGGCTTTGCTGCAGGCGGGATACATCGCGCGTAACGAGCCTGTTCAGGAATTTGAGCGCGTCCGGACCGCTGATGCGGTACTTCTCCATCGGGGTCAGGTCCATCACGCTGCACGAACTGCGTATGGCGAAGTATTCGGACGCCTTTGTGTCCAGCAGGCGCGGCGTCAGGTAACCGTTCCAGGACGCCCAGTTCTTGAGAAGGTTGTGCTCCTCCAGGCGCGAGTGAAAGGGTGACTGGCGAAGTACCTGTCTGAAATGATCTTTATCCATGATGATCAGTCGCCTCCCATCGCAAGGATCCTGTGCGCCGCGTTGTGTCCCGGTATGCCCGTGATTCCCCCGCCCGGGTGTGCGGCCGCGCCACAGAGGAACAGGCCTTTGACCGGCGTATCGTACTGCGCCGAACCATGAACGGGACGCATAATGAATGATTGATCGATGCTCATTTCCCCATGATGCCAGTGGCCGCCCTCGATATTGTATTCCGCTTCAATGTCGACCGGCGTCAGCAGTTCCCGTGCCGTAACCAGGGAAGTGAAACCGGGGGCATACTCTTCGATTAATGCAATTATTCTATCGGCAAAAATATCGTGATTATCCTTCCAGCCCGTTTTCAGCGCATAGGGCGCGTAACTGGCCACCACGGACATCACGTGCTGTCCCTCCGGCGCCAGGGTCGGATCGCTGATACTGGGGACAGTGATCTCGAGCATCGGGCGTTCCGAGAACTCTCCGTACTTGGCGTGATTGAAGGCGTGCTCCACATAGGTCATGTCGGGGGCGATGAGCAGACGCTGGCCAAGCTGGCTGGCTGACAAACCCTTTATTTCGGGCAGTCCATTCAGGGCCAGGTGAAGTTTCGCCGTACTGCCCCGGGTCCTGGTCTTGTGGACGCGGTGGGCGAACAGGGCATCCAGTTCCGGAGTGCCGACCAGGCGCAGGAAGGTGGTTTTCGCATCGGCGTTGGAAACGACCAGGTCGGCGTCGATTTGCTCCCCGGATTCCAGCAGCACACCGGTAGCCCTGCCGTCCTTTACCAGCACGCGGCTTACCCCGGCATTCGTCCGTATCGAGGCGCCCACTTTTTCAGCCGCCGCCGCCAGGGTCTTCGCGACACTGCCCATGCCGCCCGGCGGCAGCGTTTGTGCTCCGCCGGTTTCGCCCCACAGCCGGTACAGCCAGGTCAGCACCGTCCCCGGGCTGCGCGGCCCCATGTTGTGCCCGAGGACGGCATCGGCGGCGAGGGCGCCTTTCAGTCCGGGGCTGTCAAAAGTGTCGTTCAATACGTCATACATATTCATCCCGCCGACCCGCAGGAATTCCCGCATCGATTCGGCGCCGAGACCGAAGCGCAGCTTCCAGCCGATCCTCGCCAGGTTCAGTTTGTCTCTCCTGTCCATGTTCTTGAGGCGCGGCGGCCTGTTCATCAGCAGCGG
>JARRRO010000187.1:0-4232 GCA_037380645.1 Gammaproteobacteria bacterium
CCGCTGTCGCCGGTCAGCTTCAGCAGTTCCTGGAAATACCGCCTGGGGATGATGGCCGGCACCCCGTGGCCGCCGGCGTCATGCGCCGCGGCGATGCGGGACGGGTCTTCACACCAGGCCTCGATGAGCCGGTCCAGATGGGCGGCCTCGATCAGGGGCTGGTCGCAGAGCAGGATTAAGGCCCCCGGGCAGTCCGGGGGCAGGGACTTCAGCCCCGCCTTAAGGGAGGAGGCCATGCCGCTTTCCCATTCTTCGTTGACCATGTTTTCCACTTCCAGCCCGGCGATCTCGCGCTGGCACCGGGTTGCCTTGGGGCCGTGGACGACCACGACCCGTCCCTCCAGGACTTCCCGGGCTTTGCCCGCCGCCTGCCGGAGCAGGCTCTGGCCGTTGAATTCCAGCAGCTGCTTCAAGGCGCCGAAACGAGCGGAGCCGCCGGCAGCCAGGACCATCGCATACAGGCCGGAACGCGCCGCCGCCGCGTCGGGCACTGCCCCCGTCTCCGGCTCGGTCTGTTGCGACAGATGGCCGCCGCGGCGGTCCCGCAGCACGGCCTGGATCTCGGCGATGAGGGAGACGGCGATCTCTTCAGGGAGCTCCGCGCCGATGTCCAGCCCCACCGGGCCGAAGATCCGGTCCTCCAGCCCGGCGGCCGTTTCCCCCAGTCCCTCCAGGAGCTGCCGTTTCCTCGCCCGGGGCCCCAGCAGGCCGATGTAGGCGGGGGGTTCCTCAGCGAGGCGGGCCAGATAGCGCTGGTCGTTTTCCAGTTTGTGGGTCATCAGCACCGCGGCATCCAGGGCACCGGTGTCGACATGGTCCCGCAGCGCTTCCGGCGGACAGTGCACCACCCGGTTCGCGGCGGGGAAGCGCTCCGCCCGGGCGGAGGATTCCCGGTGATCGGTGACAGTGACCTCCCAGCCCAGCAGGGCGGCCGCCTCCGTTACGGGCGCCGCATCGGGTCCGGCGCCGGCGATGAGCAGCCGGACGGGGGGGCTGACCATGCCGAAAAAGACGGTGACGGGCTGTCCGCCTATGCTCAGCTCCCTGAGGGAGGAGCGTTCGGTGGCGAGCACCTCTGCGGCGGCCTCCAGCAGTTCCGGCGGCAGTATGTCGCTGCCGGCGGGGCCGTAACGTGTGTAAAGATAATGATTCCCCGCCCGAATTTGGTTGTGCCCCGTTTCTGTGACTGTCATGACCACGGCCGGTACCCCGCGCTCCAGCGCGTCCCGGATCAGGAACAAGGGGGCGAAATCGTTGTCGGCGGAAAGATGTTCCAGGCGGATGCGCACGGCGCCGTCGCAGCCCAGGCCCAGGCCCCAGATAAGATCATCGCCGGAACGCATGTCGTAAAAGACGGTGTGCTCCGAGCGGCTTTCGAATACCTTCCGTGCATGCTCGCACAGGTCGGCCTCCAGACAGCCGCCGCTGAGCAGGCCGTGGATGGCGCCATCGGCGGTGATGAGCATGCGCGCGCCGGCCTTACGGTAGGTGGAACCGGCGGTTTCCACAATGGTGGCGAGGACAAATTCAGGGTGGGTCGCGCGCAGCGACTCGAAGGCGCGGAGCAGACCGGGGATACCAGTGTGTACGGGCATGGCGTGAGCGTTCCGTCCAGGTTGGTGTAGGCGTTGATCCTACCGGAACCGGCTGGTGCTGGCTATGACACCACCTGGTGCCGCTGGGAAGAGACACGAGGATAGAAACCGATAAGAACAGCATTTTTCAATGTCTTCATTACCCCAGCCGGGCCAGGGCGTTCTGCGCGCGTTCGTTGCCCTGCTCCGCCGCCTTCCCGTACCACTTCCGGGCCTCGTCGGGGTTTTTATCTATGCCCCGGCCCTTGGCGTAGATGAGGCCCAGGTTGTACTGCGCGTGGGGATTGCCCGCTTCCGCCGCCCGCCGATACCAGTGATAGGCTTCGATGTCGTTGCGCGCCACTCCCTGGCCCTTGCCGTACAGATAGGCCAGCATGATCTGAGCGCTGATGTGCCCCCGCTCCGCCGCCCGTTTGAACCACTGGAAGGCGGCCTCAGGATCCTGTTCCACGCCCACACCCTTCCAGTACATTCCTCCCACACGGAAGCAGGCATTGAGATGGCCGCCCTCGGCGGCACGACGGCACCATTCGAAGGCGGCCTGGTCGTTTTTTTCCACACCTATGCCCTTGCTGTACAGCATGTGCAGGATCGCCTGGGCCTCGGCATCGCCCTGTTCCGCCGCCTTGGCGTACCAGTACGATGCTTCGCGGTAGTTGCGCTGCACGCCACGGCCCTGAGCATGCATGACACCCAGGTTGAACTGGGCGGTGACGTGGCCCTGCTTCGCGGCCATCTCGTACCATCTCACCGCCTCGCCCTTGTTGATTTCAGTGTTGACGCCTTTGGCATACATGAATCCCAGCGAGGCCTGGGCATCGAGGTCGCCCTGTTCGGCCTGCTCGCGGGTTTTATTAAAAACGTCCGGCTGAGCCGCCGCCGCGTCGGTGGCCACATTAAAACCGGCCAGCCACTCGGACATGGTCTGCGGGCGGTCCTGACTGTTGAAGCGCAGGGCATCATCGATGAGTTTGAGCAATTCCGGGGAATAGCGGCCCTTGCCCACTTCCATGGCGGGGACATAGGGATCCCTGGAACTCATGCTGAGGGAGGAACTGCGATCGATGGCGTCCACAGGCGGGATCCCGGTGATGGCGCGGTACAGGGTGGCGCCCAGGGCGTAGATATCCGTCCACGGCCCCTGCTGCTCCTCCTCGCTCTGGTATTGCTCTATCGGGGCGTAGCCCTTGGAGAAGACGCTGGTTATGGCATTGTGGGTTTCCACCATGGCCTGTCTGGCCGAGCCGAAGTCCAGCAGCACCGGTTCTCCGTCGACCCGGACGAAGATGTTGGCCGGCTTGATGTCACGGTGGACGAAACCGTGGGCGTGTACCAGCTTCACGCCCTCGATGATGGGGAAAATGGTGGTCCTGATATCGGCCTCGTCCATGACCTTGCGGCGGGTGAGTATGTCCTGCAGGCTTTCCCCCAGTTCGTAATCCATCACCATGTAGGCGGTGTTGTTGGCCTCGAACACGTTTCTGACGCTGACGATGCTGGGGTGCTTGAAATGGCCCAGGGTCCTGGCCTCCTCGATGAATCTTTCCAGGCCCCAGCGGTAGCGCTGTTCCAGTTCGGGGGAGAAGGGGACGACGGAATTGTCCGTGCCCCGCCCCGACAGTTCCACTGGCATGTATTCCTTGATGGCGACCTCGTGAGCCAGGTTTTTGTCATAGGCGAGATAGGTGATGCCGAAGCCGCCCTGGCCGAGTATGCTTTTGATCTCGTACCAGTGCAGCAGGAAACCGCGTTTCAGCGCGTTGATCTGCCGGCGGTTTGTCGTCTGTTGTGTACTCACCTGTCCAATGCTCGACTTTCTGACGGCGGCGCGGCCGTTCCCCGCATTCTGGCGTCGTCGTGGCGGGTTCCGGCGCCGGCGATAATGTAATGGCACAATCCCTTTACCGGGCCTATAAGATAGCAAATCCCGGCGGCTTGCAGTAAATCGGCGCGCGGCCGGGATCAGAGTATGATGCCTACCTGGCCCCGGTGGCGGTACACCGCCAGCGTCTTCAGGGACTGGCCGGCGCAGGGGCCGTGGACGCAGAAGCCGTCGCGGGGGCGGAACAGGGCCCCGTGAGTGGCGCACTGCAGGTAGTCGCCGGAGGCGTCCCAAAACCGGTCCGGCACCCAGTCCAGGTTGACGCCGGTATGGGGGCAGCGGTTGACATAGGCGCGGCAGCGCCCGTCCCGCCGCAGCAGCACCACCGCCAGGGGGCCGTCCCGGGTCTGGATGCGGAAGCCCCGGGCCGCGCCTTCGGGGAGGGAATCCTCGCGGCACAGGGGATGGCGTTTGGCGGCCGTGTCGGGGCGGGGTTTCATAGACAGCAAACGGTCATGTTCAGTACAATCTATCAAATCTCAGGAGACGGGAGTAAGTATGTGCAGGCGCCGCATACACTCCCGTTTTCGTGTGTCTGGAACTCGGAATAGTGACCTCATCGGGAGGAAGTATTGACCCATAACGCCCTGTTGGCCCTGGAAGACGGCAGTTTGTTTTACGGCCGGTCCATCGGCATGGACGGCCAGACGGAGGGCGAGGTCGTCTTCAACACGGCCATGACCGGCTACCAGGAGATCCTCACCGCTCCCTCGTATCACCGGCAGATCGTCACCCTGACCTACCCCCAGATCGGC
>JARRRO010000187.1:4239-6709 GCA_037380645.1 Gammaproteobacteria bacterium
AGCGGCCTCATCATCCGCCAGCTCCCCCGCTGCGTCAGCAACTGGCGTTCCGAGGGCTCCCTGCCTGACTATCTCAAGGCGCAGGAGATCGTGGCCATCGCCGGCATAGACACCCGGCGCCTGACCCGGCTGCTGCGGGACAAAGGCGCCCAGAACGGCTGCATCGTCGCCGGCGGGAAACCGGACGCGGACCGGGCCGTGGCGGCGGCCCGCGCCTTCCCCGGCCTCAAGGGGGCCGATCTGGCCCGGGAGGTGACCACAACCGCTGCCTATGACTGGGAACAGGGGATCTGGACCCTGGCCGCCGGCCTGCCCCGGGTGACCCGGGGCCGCGATCGGCGCTGGCGCGTCATCGCCTACGACTACGGCATCAAGCACAACATCCTGCGCATCCTGTCCGATGCCGGCTGCCGCCTGACCGTGGTTCCGGCGAAGACGCCGGCGCGCGAGGTCCTGGCGGAGAAGCCCGACGGGGTCTTCCTGTCCAACGGCCCCGGGGACCCCGATGCCTGCGACTACGCCATCGATGCCATCAAAGAGCTGCTGTCCGCCAAGGTGCCGGTGTTCGGGATCTGCCTGGGTCACCAGCTGCTGGCCCTGGCCGCCGGTGCCCGCACCGAAAAGATGAAATTCGGCCATCACGGCGCCAATCACCCGGTCCAGGACCTGGCCTCGGGCCGGGTCATGATTACCAGCCAGAACCACGGTTTCGCGGTGGACGAGAAAAGCCTGCCGGCGGACCTGCGCGCCACTCACCGCTCGCTGTTCGACAGTTCCCTGCAGGGGATACACCACGTCCGCTTCCCGGCATTCGGTTTCCAGGGCCACCCGGAGGCCAGTCCCGGCCCGCACGATCTAAGGCCGCTGTTTAATCACTTTATTGAATTGATGGAAGCAAGCCGGTGAGTGCGTTGCTCTCAAATCTGGCTCGGATGCCTCATTGGGGGGGTAATTCGTCAGTCGTGAATCGTGAAACGAAAATTGACGTCTGTGCCGCGCTACAGGAATTACGACTCACGATTAACGATTCACGGTGTTTCCATGCCTAAGCGCACCGACGTCCACAGCATCCTGATCATCGGCGCCGGGCCCATCGTCATCGGCCAGGCCTGCGAGTTCGACTATTCCGGGGCCCAGGCCTGCAAGGCCCTGCGGGACGAGGGCTACCGGGTGATCCTGGTCAATTCCAATCCCGCCACCATCATGACCGATCCGGAGATGGCCCACGCCACCTACGTGGAGCCCATACGCTGGCAGACCGTGGCCAGGATCATCGAAAAGGAAAAGCCCGACGCCCTGCTGCCCACCATGGGCGGCCAGACCGGGCTTAACTGCGCCCTGGACCTGGTCCGTATGGGGGTGCTGGCGGAGCACGGCGTGGAGCTCATCGGCGCCAGCCGGGAGGCCATTGACAAGGCTGAAGACAGGGAGAAATTCCGCGCCGCCATGAACCGCATCGGCCTGGCCACGCCGCGCTCGGAAATGGTGAAGGACATGGAGGACGCCAGGCGCGTGGTCGGTGACCTCGGCTTTCCCGTCATCATCCGCCCCTCCTTCACCCTGGGCGGGACCGGCGGCGGCATCGCCTACAACCGGGAGGAGTTCGTGGACATCTGCGAGCGCGGCCTGGACGCCTCGCCCACCCACGAGATCCTGCTGGAGCAGTCGGTGCTGGGCTGGAAGGAATTCGAGATGGAGGTGGTCCGGGATCACAATGACAACTGCATCATCATCTGCTCCATCGAGAATGTCGACCCCATGGGCGTGCACACCGGCGACTCCATCACCGTGGCCCCGGCCCAGACCCTGACGGACAAGGAATACCAGATCATGCGCGACGCCTCCATCGCCGTGCTGCGGGAGATCGGGGTGGACACCGGCGGCTCCAACGTGCAGTTTGCCGTCAATCCCGACAACGGCGAGCTGGTCATCATCGAGATGAACCCGCGGGTGTCCCGTTCCTCGGCCCTGGCCTCCAAGGCCACCGGCTTTCCCATCGCCAAGGTGGCGGCGAAGCTGGCCGTGGGCTACACCCTGGACGAACTGGAGAATGACATCACCGGTGGTGTCACCCCGGCCTCGTTCGAGCCCACCATCGACTACGTGGTGACCAAGGTCCCTCGGTTCACCTTCGAGAAATTCCCCCAGGCCGACGACCGGCTGACCACGCAGATGAAATCCGTGGGCGAGGTCATGGCCATAGGACGCAGCTTCCAGGAGTCGCTGCACAAGGCCCTGCGCGGCCTGGAGACGGGCATAGACGGTTTCAAGCAACGCATTGCCCCCGGCCAGGAGGACGCCCTGGAGAAGATCGAACTGGAGCTGCGGGTACCCCGTGCCGACCGGCTGCTGTTCGTTGCCGAGGCCTTCCGCCACGGCCTGTCTATAGAAGAGGTGACAACGGCGTCCAACTGTGCCCAGAGGTCGTTCATCAGGTCGGTGACTTCCTCGGCATCCAGTGTTTCACTCA
>JARRRO010000188.1:0-6658 GCA_037380645.1 Gammaproteobacteria bacterium
CGCCTGACTGCCTGAACAAACTGAAGACAAACGCATATGCGGATAAATTCTGACTCACTCAGAACAACACCGGCTCAGGGCTGCTGAAGAGGACGGGTCGCCATGAACCTAGTAGCGAAAATTTGCAATTTCTTTAACAGGAGGAGAGCGAATATGGCAGTCATAAATAAAGTACTGGTAGGTGAGGCGCTGGTTGGTGACGGAAACGAGGTCGCTCATATCGATCTGATCATCGGCCCCCGCGGCAGCGCGGCGGAAAATGCATTCTGCGTCGCACTGACCAACAATAAAGACGGCTTCAGTAACCTCCTGGCCGTGGTTGCCCCCAACTTGGCCTGCAAGCCGAACACCATCCTGTTCAACAAGGTGACCATCAAGGGCTCCAAGCAGGCCGTGCAGATGTTCGGTCCGGCCCAGCGCGGCGTGGCCATGGCGGTCATGGACTGCGTGGAGGACGGCACCATCCCCGCCAACGAAGCGGACGACCTTTTCATCAGCGTGGGGGTCTTTATCCACTGGCTGGCCGAGGATGACGGCAAGATCCAGGATTACAACTACGAGGCCACCAAGCTCTCCATCAAGCGTGCGGTGGCGGGCGAACCCAAGGCCTCGGAAGTGCTGAGCAAGCGGGGTTCCGCGGACCATCCCTTCCAGGCTCATTCATAAGCTATAACATAACAATAACCAGGACGGATATAACAACAACCTGGACACAATTGGATGATGTAGCAACACACCCCGGTTCGCCGGGGTTCTTTTTGCCTGGAGGATCTTAAAACACAAAATCTCTCGCAGAGGCGCCAAGACGCAAACAACACCAAATGTGAATTCTTATCCTGAAACATTCTGAGAAGTATCGGGAAAGCTTCCATCGCTTCTGACTGCATTGAAACTGCCCGCGAAACCACTTCATTATATTTCTTCGCGTCTTGGCGTCTTTGCGAGATCACCTTATTTCAAGGTTTTCCAAATCGAAGCGGGTAATGGTGCCGTTATGCAGCGCGGAGGCGATCAGGGCGCCGGCGGCGCCAGCCTCCGCCAGGGCGTGCAGGTCTTCGGCGTGGCGGATGCCGCCGGCGGCGTACCATTCGCGGTCCGGCGCCCGGGCCCGCAGTGAGGCGAGGAGGGCGGTGTCCGGTCCCTCGCCGCTGCCCACCCTGTGCAAGGCCATGACGATGCAGCGCCCCGGCCAGCGCTCGGGCTGTTCCAGCAGGTCCGCGTCTCCCAGTAACCCTTCCTGGTTGAAGTCCAGGGACAGCACGGTGTCCGGGTTCGCGCCGGCGGCGTCCCCTACCGCATCCGCGGCTATGCCGGTCTCCGAACCTATGACGGTATGAAGTCGTGCCTCGCGGGGAAAATCGGCGCCGCTGTTGCCGTCGTCCAGCCAGAATTCCACCCCGGGGAAGCGCCGGACCAGCTCCCCGAGCACGTCCCGGTTGTCCCCCCGGCCCAGGATGGCGTCCAGATCGGCGATATAGATGGTGGTGAAGGGAAACAGTCCCAGGTATCCCTGCAGCACCCCGGCCGGATCGGGGCGGGGGCACAGCGCCGATTCAAGCGGCCGGTAGCCGTCCCTGTCGCCGCGATAGGCACGGACGGCGCGAGCGGATAGAATGTCTATGACAGGGATGATCTTCATAACGGGAGCCGGTACGGAATCATGTCCAACCAGGTAACGGCCGCAGGATTCTAATCGATTTTACCCTCATGCGCCTGTTTGTCTGTGAATACGTAACGGGGGGCGGCCTGCGCCGCCAGCCCCTGCCGCCGGCCCTGATCAGGGACGGCCGGGAAATGCTTGACGCCCTGCTGGCCGATCTGCGGCGTATCCCCGGGGTGGAAACGCTCCTGACCGCCGATGATCGCCTGCCGGGGATTGACGGCGCCATCGCCGTGGCCGAAAACACCGACGTGAACGGGCTCTGGCGCCGCTGCCTGCGCGACTGCGACGCGGCCTGGTTCATCGCCCCGGAAACGGGCGGCGAGCTGCTGCGACTGCGGCATCTGGCCGATGAACTGGATCGGCCCTTCATCGGCTGCGACGCCGGCAGCATCTTTGTCACGACCAGCAAGTCCCGCACCGCGGAACACCTGTCCGGCAGGGGCATCGCCTGTATTGAAACGGTTGCCGCAGACGGCCCGCTGCCTGAAGGCGATCGCGGCTGGATCATCAAGCCCGACGACGGGGCCGGCTGCGAGGATGCCTGGTATCTGCGCACGCCGGGCGAGGTGGAGGCCTGGCGGCGCCACTGCAAGGCAGATGGGTTTATCCTGCAGCCCCGGGTTGCCGGGGTCCACGCCAGCCTTTCCGTGCTGTATGTGGACGGCCACTGCGAATTGCTGGCCTGCAACCGCCAGGAGATCGAGATCGGGGACGGTATTGTCAGGCTGGCGGGAGTGGAGGTGGGTGGAATCCGCGCCGACTGGAATGCGCTGCTGTCCTTTGCCCGGGCCATCGGCCGCGCCTTGCCCGGACTGCGCGGCTACGTGGGCATCGATTTCATCCAGACCGGCCGGGGGCCGGTCCTGGTGGAGATCAATCCCCGACTGACCACCGCCTACGCCGGCCTGCACGGGCTCCTGGATGGCAACCCGGCGGAGAAGATCCTCCGTGCCCTCGGGTATCTGGCGAAAACGGAAAGCCGAACCGAGGATACTGAGGCAATAACAGCTTGTCAGCCACGGTAAACAGGTGAATAGTGAATCGTGAATGGATGAATTCTCCGGCGGGTCAGTCAATCCTGCTTTTACTATTCTCTATTCACGACTTACGATTTACTTCTATCTCCGTAATGTAACTATTATTCGAGCAGCGTAATGACTGATATCAGCATCTGCGGCTGGGACATAGGTGGGGCCCACGTCAAGGTGGCCGGTCTCGATGCCGAGGGCCGGGTCGTCTATGTGGAACAGTTCCCCGCCCCGCTGTGGCAGGGACCGGACGTCCTCGGGCAGGTGCTGGTCCAGGCGGCCAGGGAACTGGACCTGGGCGGGAGCCGGCACGCCCTGACCATGACCGGTGAACTGGCCGACTGTTTCATCGACAGGGTCACGGGTGTGGCGTCCATCCTGACCCGGTTCACCGCCGTCTTTCCCCCCGAACAGGTCCGGGTCTATGCCGGCGAGGCCGGGTTCGTCGATCCGGACGAGGTACAGGATTTCAGTCGCCGCATCGCCTCGGCCAACTGGCGGGCGACCAGCTCCTGGGTGGCGTCGCAGTACAAGAGCGGCGTTCTGGTGGATATCGGCAGCACCACCACGGACGTCATCCCGTTCCGCAGCGGCACCGCCATCGCGACGGGGGCGACCGACTTCGAGCGGCTGCGCAGCGGCGAACTGCTGTACACGGGCACAGTGCGCACGCCGGTCATGGCCCTGGTGAGAAGGGTGCCTTACGGCGGACAGTGGCAGCCCATCATCGCGGAGTCGTTCGCCACCATGGCAGACGTCTATCGCCTCACCGGTGATCTGAAACCGCACCACGACCTCATGGACACGGCGGACGGGCGCGGCAAGAGCGAGAAGGACAGTGCCCGGCGACTGGCCCGCATGCTCGGCCTGGACTTCGACCCGAAAATCCCCCTTGAGGAGTGGGCGCGTCTTGCGCGCCACATCAGCCGCGAGCAGATCAAGATCATCAACGAGGTGCTGTTCCGCATCGGTTCGGGACCGGCGCGCCTGCTGGTGGGCGCCGGCAGCGGCCGTTTCCTGGTGCAGGAACTGGCCCGCTACCAGGGCTGCGAATGGGTGGACTTCGACGCCCACCTGGAAATGGATGATGTACTGCGGGACAAGGCCTCCGACTGCGCCGCCGCCGTCGCCGTGGCGCAGTTGGCGAGGCGGGTTCAACAGGCATGAAGATCGCCGAGCTTCCCTACCGACGCAATTCCGCCGAGCTGTTCGAGGCCCTCTCCGCGGAGCCCTTCAGTATCTTCCTGGACAGCGGTTTCCCCTACATCGACGCCGGCCGCTTCGACATCATCGCGGCCCGTCCCTACAAAACCCTGATCACCTCCGGTGGGAAAACCCTGATCGACGACGGCAAACAGGTCCGTTCTTCAGACGGCGATCCCTTCGAGCTGGTGCGCGCCGCCCTGGGGGAGCCGGCGGTAAACTACTCCGGGCTGCCTTTCTGCGGCGGCGCCCTGGGCTATTTCGGCTACGACCTGTGCCGCCGCTGGGAGCACTTCCCGGCCCGGGACAAGCCGGCGCTGCCTCTGCCGGACATGGCGCCCATGCGTTCCAGCTTCGACAAGGACGCCTACGCGGCGGCGCTGAAGAAGGTCAAAGACTACATCCATGACGGCGACTGCTACCAGGTCAATCTGACCCAGGAGTTCTCCTTCGGCGTTGACGGCGACCCCTGGGATATCTATCTCGCCGTGCGCCAGTCAAACCCCGCGCCGTACGCCGGCTTTTTGCGACTGCCGGAAGGGGCGGTGCTGAGTACATCGCCGGAGCGCTTCATCCACCTCGATCACGGCCTGGTGGAGACCAAGCCCATCAAGGGCACCATCCGCCGCTCCGTTTTCGCCTACGAGGACAAGGCCCTGGCCGGACCGTTGCTGGAGAGCGAGAAGGACCGCGCCGAAAACCTCATGTTCGTGGATCTGCTGCGCAACGACATCGGCAAGGACTGCGAGATCGGCAGCGTGGCAGTGCCGAAACTGTTTGCTCTGGAGAGCTACGCCACCGTCCACCACCTGGTAAGCACGGTGACGGGCAGGCTGGCGCAGGGACGCCACGCCCTGGACTTATTAAGGGACTGCTTCCCGGGCGGCTCCATAACCGGGGCGCCCAAGCTGCGCGCCGTGCAGATCATCGAGGAGGTGGAGCCGCACCGGCGCAGCGTCTATTGCGGCGCCATCGGCTACGTGGGTTTCGATGGCAACATGGATACCAACATCGCCATCCGCACCCTGGTCCAACATGACAACGTCATTCACTGCTGGGCCGGCGGCGGCATCGTCGCCGATTCGGATATGGAGTCGGAATACAAGGAATGCTTCGCCAAGGTCGCTTCCCTGCTGAAGCTATTCGAGCAGAAAGAAGTGAAGAGCGTAGGCAGCTGATAAAAAGGAAGAGCACGTGATATGGATCATTAAAATCGGCGGCAGCCTGCAGGACGCCGATGATTTGCAGGCCTGGCTGGACGCCGTCATCGCCCACGGGGCAGGGCGGGTGGTGGTCGTTCCCGGCGGCGGCCGTTTTGCCGACGACGTCCGCGAGGCCCAGCGGCGCTTCGGGTTTGACGACGCCGAGGCGCACCGCGCCGCCATCAGGGCCATGGAGGAATACGCCAATCTTTTGCGTAATCGTACTCCGCAGCTGGTCCCCGCTAGAAGCCGTGAAAAAATACTGGCTGTCCTGAAGGATGGCGGCATCCCCGTGTGGCTGCCGTCCGCCATGGTCATCGGCAATCCCGATTTGCCGGAAAGCTGGGACGTGACCTCGGACGCACTCGCCCTGTGGCTGGCCCAGCGGCTGGAAGCCCGGGGGCTGATCCTGGTGAAGTCCCTCGCGGTGGATGAACTCAGGAACCTGGACGAACTCAGCGATGACGGCGTTATCGACGCGTGCTTCCCGGATCTATTCCAGAAGCAGCCGGTCAACCTGGTATTCTTTGGCCGGAAGGACTACGGAAAACTGGCGGAACTGCTGGATTACGGCGTGCCGCGTCCGGGCTTAGCCGAACCGTCATCGGTCGTTCATCAACCTGACACAATCGGCGAATAGCCTGTGCGTCGAGGATTGCGGGTTTTCCGGCAAAGCTGACGGTAACGGCCAATCCTCTCTTTTCTTGGCTCCCCGCCAGGAAGCGGCAGCAGGAATGCCGCCAAGGCCGCGGGCGGTATTTAATCTAGGGAAAGATCACCGCCCGGATCAGGCATTGACGGCCTTGCCGGGATCCGGTTCCGGTGCGGTGAGGTATCCGTGGCGGGCGAGGGCGCCGACGACGGTGTTTGCATCCCCGGTGACGCCGTGCATGTTGAGCTGATCCTGGATGGCATAGGTCAGATCGTACAGGTTGGTGGCGTTGCCGCCGTTGATCTTGACCAGGTCATAGATCGCCCCGGTGGCGAGGCCGAGTTTCAGCCCGCTCAGAAGACTCAACAGTTGATCCATACGTCTCACTCCCTCATCTGTGGCGGTGGCCCTGCTGCGGCCCCCGGTCCGGAATAAGAAGGCCTGGCATCCGGAAGAGGCTGGAGATGCCAGGCAACAGCCAAGCTACTTCTTGGCTCCCCGCTAGGCGGTCACGGTAATTCAGTCACAATTTACGTTAGGTATTAATCCCAGCTCAGCGCGCCTCCCGTCTGGTACTCGGTGACGCGGGTTTCAAAGAAGTTCTTTTCTTTCTTGAGATCCATGATCTCGCTCATCCAGGGAAACGGGTTGCTCACGCCGGCATACTGTTCGGGCAGGCCGATCTGGGCGCAGCGCCGGTTGGCGATGAACTTCAGGTATTCCTCGAACATGGGGGCGTTCAGGCCCAGGACGCCGCGCGGCATGGTGTCGTAGGCGTAGCGGATTTCGAAGTCCACGCCCTCGCGGATCATCCTGATGATCTCCTGCTTGAAATCCTCGGTCCACAGGTGCGGATTCTCGATCTTGATCTGGTTGATCACGTCGATGCCGAAGTTCATGTGCATGGATT
>JARRRO010000189.1:0-8512 GCA_037380645.1 Gammaproteobacteria bacterium
TGCAGGAAGCTCTGCACCACCCAGGCGGTGGTATTGTCGCCGGGTGCCCGCCACCAGCCGCCGGGTATCTTCATGGGCATCAGGGTCTGGCTCAGGTGGTAGTCGGCGATCAGCGGGGCGGGGAATTGGTTCTTCCCTATGCCCCCGCCGCGGGCGGGTTTCTTGCCGTCATTGGTGGGCGTGACCAGGTGATTCTGCCAGGCGATGAGTCTGCCGTCCGTATCCACGCCGCCCCGCAAATACTGGAAGCCGCCGACCCGGTAGAAGTCATGGGTCATGTCGTCCTCGCGGGTCCATTGCAGTTTCACCGGGGCCTTGACCCGGCGGGCGATGGCCGCGACTTCGCAGGCGTAGTCGTTCATGAGGCGGCGGCCGAATCCGCCTCCCACACGGGTCTGGTGCACGGTGATGGCGTCCTCCGCCATGTCCAGGACGTGGGCGACGTTCTTGATCGCCCTGCCCGGGGTCTGGGTCGGTGCCCACAGTTCCAGCCTGCCATCGCGGTACCAGCCCGTGCAGTTCTGCGGCTCCATGTTGACGTGCGCCGCGAACTGGTAGGTGTACAGCGCCTCCACGGTCCTGGCCGCTTTCTTGAGCGCGCCCTCCGCGTCCCCGATGGCCTGCACGGTTTGCCGGCCGGGGCCGGGGGCCAGGGAATGTCCCTGCTTGAGATAACTGCTCCAGCTGTCCGTGGAGGCGGTGGATTCATCCCAGTCCACCCGCAGCTTCTTCTTCGCCTGGAAAGCGGCCCAGGTGGAGGTGGCGACGATGGCGACGCCGGGCATGAGCTCGTCCACCTTGCCGTTGCCCTCCAGCACGAAGGCGTCGCGTACACCGGGAAGCTGTTTGATTTCCTCCAGGTTGGCGGATTTGACCCGGCCGCCGGTGGCGGGGCATTTTTCATAGACGGCGTACAGCATCCCCGGCAGCTTTTGATCGATGCCGAACAGGGGCTCGCCGGTAACCACCTTGTGATTGTCCACGCCGGTGATGCGCGTTCCCAGGATGGTGTAATCCTGTTGCGCCTTGAACTTCAGGCTCTTGGGATTGGGGACGGGCAGGGCCGCCGCCGCGTCCGCCAGTTCGGCGTAGCCGATCTGCCGGCCGCTGGGCTTGTGCATGACCCGGCTCCCGGCCGCCTGGCATTCCGACGCGGGAACGCCCCACTTCGCCGCCGCCGCGCTGATGAGCATGCTGCGCGCGGCGGCGCCGGCGGCGCGCATGCGATCCCAGTTCAGCCAGATGGAGGTGGAGCCGCCGGCGAACTGGCGCCCGTAGATCTTTTCGTTGATGGGCGCCTGTTCCACCCGCACGTCGGTCCAATCGGCGTCCAGTTCCTCTGCGATAATCATGGGCATGGCGGTCTTGACGCCCTGGCCCATGTCCGGATTCTTGGCGAAGATGACAATGGCGCCGTCATTGCGGATGTGGACGTAGGCGTTAAGGATGCCGGAGCTGGCCTGGCTGTTCTTGCTCATGGCGGCGAGGGCGGACCGGCCACCCAGGCTGAAGGCGAGGGCGAAGCCGCCGCCGGCCAGTCCCGTCAGTTTCAGGAAGCGGCGGCGGTTCATGCCGGCGTTAACGCCGGCATGTTCCAGTACTGCGCCTAAGCCGGCATCCACGGAGGAGGCGGGGGATTCAGACAACCTCATCGGTCACCTCCGCGCCACGGGCGGCGGTCATGTTTGCGGCGGCCCGGTGGATGGCCGCGCGGATACGCTTGTAGGCGCCGCAGCGGCAGTAGTTACCGGTCATGGCGGCGTCGATGTCCCTGTCCGTGGGCGCGGGATGGTCCCGCAGCAGGGCCGCCGCGGACATGAGCTGTCCCGCCTGGCAGTAGCCGCACTGGGGGACGTCCATATCGATCCAGGCCTGCTGCAAAGGATGCAGCGTGCCGCCGCCGGCCAGTCCTTCGATGGTGGTGATCTTCCTGCCCTGGAGGCCGGCCGCGGGGGTGACGCAGGAGCGTACCGGCCTGCCGTCTACGTGCACGGTACAGGCGCCGCAGGCGGCGATGCCGCAGCCGAACTTGGTGCCGACCAGATCGAGGTGATCCCGCAGCACCCATAGCAGCGGTGTGGAGGGATCGGCGTCTTTTACGGGGTATTCCCTGCCGTTGACGGTGAGAGTGAAATCAGCCATGTCTTCACCTTGAGGAAAAGAGGGGATGGATAACGAATAGTACAAGAGCCCCCGGCGGTCATACAACCTGATGCCCAATGCGCTGATTCGACGGTTGTTTTCACTCTGCGCCGGGCCCTCCGAAGGAAGCCGCCCACGGAGGTTGTTTTATGCCCGCGGCGCGCATATCTTAGCGTCATGAACAGGCTGTTTTCAGCCACCGCCGCCCGCGGTCGGGTGGCGGTGTGGCTCCTCAACCTGCTGCTGCTGCTCAACCTCTGCGTCATCGCCTTTTTCGGTTATCAGTGGCTTCTCCATTACCGGAACCGGTTTCTGGACAAGGCCGATCAGGCCTTGATCGCCGGCGACAAGGCGGCCGCCATCCAGGCGCTGACCAGACAGACGCAGACCTATCCCCAGGATCAGGCCGCGGCCGCGCGGCTGAAGACCCTGCAGGAGGAGTACCGGCGCCGCTATCTCGACGCGGCCGAGGCCGGGCTGCGGGTGGGCGACAAGGTGGCCGCCATCGACGCCTATCAGCAGCAGATAAGGCATTACCCCCAGGACTATCAGTCGCGCCTGAAACTCGCCCAGCTGTATACCGATCTGGGGATCTATGACGAAGCGGAATCGGTTTACCGTAACATGCTGGACGCTGTCGCCGGGGATGACCCCCTCCATGCCGCCACCAACGGAAAGCTGTTCAGGTTGATCGTCGGCTGGTCCAACGGGATCAAGAAAGAGGCCGACGCATACTTCGCGCGGGACGATTTCCCCGACGCCCTGGCCGGCTATGAGAAGGTGGAGGCACTGAGGGCGAGGAACCCTGCCCTTGATACCCGGGGTACGGACAGGACGCTGGCGATCCGGGCGTTCAACAATATCGTCGCCCGGCGGGCGTTTACCCTGTGGCGCATGGGGCGCGTCGCCGATCCCTCCAGGGAGTTGGTCACGGATTATGACGCCAAGATCTTCACCGGGGGCCGCCGCGGCGGACGCATCCCCCCGACGATTTACAGCCAGCGCCGCGGCATGCTGTCCAATTTCTTCTGGGATTACGCCGATGAGCTGTTCAGACAGGAAAAGTGGGGGGAGGCTGCCGACATGTACGCCCGGGCGGAACAGCTGCGCAACGGGGCGCAGGGCGGCGAAACCGATCCCAACACCCCGGTGCTGCTGCTGAATTATGCCTTAAGCCGCTACCGCGCCGGCGACAACATCGCGGCCTACCGGACCCTGGAGCGTATCAACCGGGAATTTCCCTACCATGAAAAGGCCAGGGTGGAGCAGTTGCTGGAAGAAGTTGGGAAGAAAGTACCTGCGTCGCAGCGTCAGAAGTAAGGTGTGAGGCGTGAGGTGTGAGGTGAAAAGAACATCGTTACACCCCTTACTCCTCACTGTTTTGCAGTACGTCCGCGCGGGCCAACACGTTTGCCCAGTCAAACTCTGGATCGCCGATGACCAGTCCTCGACCACGCACTGGGCCGCGCCGGTATCCCATTCCGAGGTGGGCCCGAAACGGGGATAGATATCCACCTTGCCTTCCGCCACCAGGCAGAACTTGAGTGAGCTGCCCGCCGTGACGATCTGCGCATCGGGGCCCAGGGCCTGGAAGAATCGGACCTGGCGCTCGCTGCCGTGGGAGCGGCTGCCGGCGGCGCTGATCCGCTCCGCCCGGGCCGCCCGCGTCTTCAGCCTCTCCGCCCCGTTGCCGGGAGTGACCCGCCAGGCGCCCTGTCCCCGCAGCGCGTGGTAGCAGATCCCGGTCACCGGCAGGTAGACGACGCCCATGATCGGCGCGTGTTTTTCAATGAGGGCGATATTGACGGTAAACTCGCCGTTGCGTTTGATGAATTCCTTGGTCCCGTCCAGGGGATCCACCAGCCAGTACCGGGTCCACTGACTGCGGGTGGCATAGGGGACGGTGGAGGATTCCTCGGAGAGGATCGGTATGTCCGGCGCCAGCTGCGAGAGGCCGGCGGTGATGACACGGTTGGCCGCCAGGTCCGCGGCCGTCAGAGGGGAGTCGTCTTCCTTGTTTTCGACCACAAAGGCTGTATCGTATATCTTTATGATTTCTCCCGCGGCCCGGCCGGCGATGGAGATGACTTCCTTGAGGTAACCGCTCAACTCCTCGTGTGTAGAATAACTGCTGTTCATGGGTGACAAAGGATCAATCGGCTAAGAATGAGAAAACCTGAATCATGATCAACTGGTACGAGATCGACACCGTCCTGCTGGATATGGACGGCACCCTCCTGGACCTGTATTTCGATAATTATTTCTGGCAGGAATTTCTTCCCATGAAATGGGGGCAGCTGAACGGTCTCGACCCGAAAAACCCGCCCCCACGTCGATGAATTCCTGGAGTATGTCGCGGGGACGGGCAAGCCCATGGCCCTGGTCACCAACGCCCACGGCAGGCTGATCGAGCTCAAGTTCAGGAACACGGGCATAGGCGTTTATTTCGACTACGTCTTTTGCGCCCACGAGTTCGGCGTCGCCAAGGAGGAAAGCGGTTTCTGGGCGGAGCTGCAGCGGCGCTTCCCCTTCAATCCCAACCGCACCCTGCTCATCGACGACAATCTCTCCGTGCTCGGTTCCGCCCGGGACTACGGCATCCGCCACCTCCTCGCCATCGCCCAGCCGGACAGCTCCATGCCGGCCCGGGACATCCCCGACTTCAGGGCGGTGAACTCCTTCCGGGATCTGTTTCAGGAATCCAGGCAGTAGATCAGATCGTAGACCGCGTGCCGACGCTGCCGGCCGCGGGTTTCAAACTTGGTCAGTGGCCGCCATACCGGCCGTGGCGAGTAATTCCCCCTGCCGGCGAGGTTGACCAGGCCGGGGAAGCCGTCGCAGGTCTGGAGCAGGTATTCGGCCATGTCCGGCCAGTCCGTGGCCAGGTACAGCCGGGCGTGGGTCTTCATTTTCGGCGCCAGCCGTTCCAGGAAGGGTCCGCTGATCAGGCGCCGCTTGTGGTGTTTTTTCTTGGGCCAGGGGTCGGGGAACAGGATGTAGACCTCGTCCAGGCTGAAGTCGGGGATCTGGAAACGGAGCACCTCGGCGGCGTCGTGGCAGATGACGCGCAGATTATGCAGGTCCGCTTCCGCCGCCTCGCGGATCAGGCGGCCGACGCCGGGGCGGTGCACCTCTATCGCGAGGTAGTCGTTCTCGGGATGTCGTCCGGCCAGGGTCAGGGTGGTCTCGCCCATACCGCAGCCGATGTCCAGGACCCGCGGCGCCCTGCGGCCGAAGCAGGCATCCAGGTCCAGGGTCGAGGGGGAGAAATCGATACCGTAATCTTTCCAGTGTTCCCGCAGAGCCCGGGCCTGACCCCGGGTGAGGCGCCCCTCCCTGAGGACGTAACTGCGGATCTTCCGGCGCGTTTCCACCGGTGGGCGGGATTCCCGGTCCGTCTGCGTCAGGAGAAGAAGGTCCCGTCCAGGGGCGAGGAGGCGCTGGCGTAGGCGCGGCGCGGCATGCGCCCGGCCAGGTAGGCCTCACGGCCGGCCTCGATGGCCTTTTTCATGGCGGAGGCCATGAGCACGGGTTTTTTCGCCTTGGCGATGGCGGTGTTCATGAGAACGCCGTCGCAGCCCAGTTCCATGGCGATGGCCGCGTCGGAGGCCGTCCCCACGCCGGCGTCCACCAGGATGGGGACCTTGGCGTTTTCGACGATGGTGCGGATGTTGTAGGGATTGCGGATGCCCAGTCCCGAGCCTATGGGCGCCGCCAGCGGCATGACCGCCACGCAGCCCAGTTCCTCGAACCGCCTGGCCATGATCGGGTCGTCGTTGGTGTACACCATGACCCGGAATCCGTCCTCGATCAGGGTCCGCGCCGCCCGCAGGGTCTGGGGGATGTCGGGATAAAGTGTCTTTTCATCCCCCAGTACCTCCAGCTTGATCAGGTTGTGGCCGTCCAGCAGTTCCCGGGCCAGGCGGCAGGTGCGTACCGCTGTGTCCACGTCGTAGCAGCCCGCGGTATTGGGCAGCAGGGTGTATTTATCCGGAGGCAGGTAGTCGAGCAGATTGGGTTCGTCCCGGCTCTGGCCGATATTGGTGCGGCGAATGGCGACGGTGACGATCTGGGCGCCGCTGGCCTCGACGGCGCGCCGGGTCTCTTCCAGGTCCCGGTACTTGCCGGTCCCTATCAAAAGGCGCGATGTATACGGCCGACCGTCGATGATGAGGAAGTCTTTGGGGCTGGTTTCTGTCATGGTCTCTAATACTTTACAAGTTGCTGCTGAATATGGTCATCCGCCGCCGATGGCCCTTACGATCTCAATTCTGTCTCCCTCGTTCAAGTCGTGAACGCCGAAGCGGCTGCGGGGGACAATCTCCCCATTGATTTCGACCGCGATTTTACCCTGTATATCCAGGAGGCGGATCAGGTCATCCACGCTGGTCGCTCCCTCCAGGGTGGTTTGTTCACCATTAATGACGACTTGCATTCGGGACCACTGTGGAAAAGATAACAACGCGTTCAGGACAGGTCGATCTCATCGCCCTCTTTTGCGATATGGCATTTGAGAGCCGAATTCCTGTCATCAATGATCTCCAGGGCGTGCTCATAAATGGCCTGTATCGCAAAATCATCATAATTAGGATCATGATGGTAAAGGTATAGTTCCTTCACGCCGGCGTCTATGGCCGTGTTTACGGTGTCAATATAGCAGGAATGGCCCCAGCCGCGTTTCCTCTCATAGTCTTCCTTGGTGTACTGGGCGTCATGTATGAGGATATCCGCGCCCTGGATCAGCTTCAGTTCGGAATCGTATTCCTCTCTCTGCATGGCATCATACAGCTCCCGTTCCTCCTTGTTGAACTCGCCGTACTTCATTCTGATGGCCTTGTTGAGATACTGGCATTCGTTATCGGATATATAAAGGATGTCTCTGCCATTGACCCGGAGCCGGTAGCCGTAGGTCGTTCCCGGGTGGTGTACGCTGGTGTGGGTGATGTTGATCGGACCGTAGTTGATTTCCTGCCCTTCCGTCGGATTCAGATAATTCACCTCCGCCAGCCAGGTTTCCGTACCGACGGGGAAGTAGGGGGCGCGCATCTGTGCGGAAACGAATTCCTCGATATCATTGGCGGACTTGCCCGGCCCAAAGAAGTGGATCTTCCAGTCCGGGAGAAAGGCGGGAACAAAAAAGGGCAGGCCGCAGACGTGATCCCAGTGGTAATGGGTCAGTATGACAAGCAGTTCCCGCAGTTCGGACTGTTTAACCAGTTCATTGCCGAGTGGGATGATGCCGGTTCCGGCGTCGCATATCACCACCGAGTCGTCGACTCGGATTTCCACACACGAAGTGTTGCCGCCAACCTTGAGGTGGGTATCGAAAGGGGCAGAATAAGATCCGCGTACGCCCCAGAAATGGAGATAGGCGTTGCTCATAAAAGTACATGGATATCAGTCCGCGGGATCGATGTCCAGGTGCCTGATGACCACTTCCCGGATCGCCTGTATAGGCATGGGCTTGGTTATGAAGTCCAGGGCGCCCAGGTCGTTGGCAATGGATCGGTCCTGCGCATAATCCTTGGAGCTAATCATAACAACAGATGTGTCTTTGTGAAGAGGCAAATCCCTAATTTCTTTCAACAATGTGAGACCGTCCTTACCCGGCATCTTGATATTGAGAAATAGCAGGTCGGGTTTATGGGACCGCAGGTAATCCCAGCAGGCGCCAGTGGAGGAAAAGATTTCCAGGCTCACGCCCAGATCACTCATGCCACGCTCGAACAGCGCCTTGACCGCGGGGCTGTCATCGACGACGACGACGGTTTGGTTGGTGCCGGAGTTCATGTATGTCGGCTATTGTCCGCTGCTAAACTCGCTCTTTCTAATCTATGATTTTATCCGTAACTCCATGAATATCAAAGACTTCCGAATTAGCTCGAATTGCTCCCAGGCTTCCCTGACCGTTTTCACCGCCTGGAGGGCAATATTACACCAATTTCGCCTTATCGAACTATTGCCATTTGGGAAGCCCAATGGGCACGGGTTTGTCCCGATTGACTGGCCGCTTGAATACCTTAGAATCCATGCTGATTCAGGGACGTGGTGACGCTGCAGGGCAAGGGTGACCCTATGCGGCAGTATTCGGGGGTGGAATGATTTCCGTGACGAACAACACGGAATGCGCGGGTGTAGTTCAATGGTAGAACCTCAGCTTCCCAAGCTGATGACGTGGGTTCGATTCCCATCACCCGCTCCAAACTTTCATTCCCTTCGATCCAATTCCCCGATCACCACACGGCCCTGGTACGGCGGGCCGTAGATGACGTGGGCTGTCCGCCGCCGTCCCTGGCGGCGGCCCTGCGGGCGCACTGAACGGCGTGCGACCAAATCCGTTCCCGACGGATTTGTCGATTCCCATCACCCG
>JARRRO010000190.1:0-7738 GCA_037380645.1 Gammaproteobacteria bacterium
TGGATTGTGCGCGCCGGGTCAATAAGTCCGTCTTTCATAGCACGGGTAAACATGGTGCCATGGTCGATGCGGTCGTCAATATCATCTTCGAAATCCCTATGCGCATCGAAATGAACCAGGCCAAGCGGGCCATATTTTTGGTGGTAGGCTTTAAGGACCGGGTAAGTGATAAAGTGATCTCCGCCAAGAGTCAGGGTAGATACGCCTTCGTCGAGAATGGTGGAAATGTGCTGGGTGATGTCCTCCGGGATATTTTCAATGTGGCCAAAATCATAGTCCAAATCGCCGTAGTCGATGACCGCGAGGGTATCGAAAGGATCGAAGTACCAGGGCCAAATCGGCCCCCATGCATGTTGAGCGCTCGCGCGGCGCACGGCTTCCGGGCCGAATCGAGCACCCGGGCGATTCGATACCGCCTGGTCGAACGGGATGCCTGTCACCGAGACGTCAACGCCTTCCAGTTCACGCGTGTATTTGCGCCGCATGAACGAATGGGCGCCGGAAAAGCTGTTCTCGATGACGGTGCCCTTGAGATCTTTTCTACGAAACGCTGCGTCACCGCGACTCATAATGAAACCCACCCCCGGTAAGAGGCCTGTCAATACTGTTCTGTATCAAACAAGCTAATGGATTTGGAGTCATTGTTCTAGCACGAAATAGCTGTCGGCCTTTACAGAAAACCGGCCGTCGAGCCGCCGTCTATTTGGAAGGCCGCGCCGGTAACAAAGCGCGCCTCGTCCGAGGCCAGATAGAGGATGGCTGTGGCGATTTCGCCGGGCGTCGCCATACGCTTCAGGGGTGCCGTGTTGATAACCGCCTGCTCCTCGGCAGCGGGATCGTTTGCCTGATCGATGCCGTCGCGCCTTACCATATCGGTGTCAACATACCCGGGGCAGACGCAGTTAACGCGAACATCGGGTGCGAACTCCAGCGCCATTGCACGGGTCATGTTGACGACGCCACCCTTTGACGCGCAATAAACAACCAGATTCGGATCGCCAATCAGGCCGTCATCTGACGCCAGGTTGACAATGTTGCCCTTACTCTCACGCAGCACCGCCAGCGCCGCGCGGATACAGAAAAAGGTGCCCTTCAGGTTGATGTCGAGCGTCTGGTCCCAGGCTGTTTCATCGAACTCTTCGACCGGCCCGGATTTGGCAACGCCGGCGCTGTTGACCAGCACGTCGAGACCGCCCAGACCTCTAATCGCGGCATTCACTATGGCCTCGCAATCCGCCGTTTTGGCGACGTCGCCGGGTGCCGCCACGAGACTCTCGCCGTCTCCCAATGCATCGATTGCAGCACCCGTAGACCCGGTCGTTCGCCCGTTCACGGCAACGCGCGCACCGGCTTCGAGAAAAGCCTCAACTGCTGCCCGTCCAATCCCTCGCGTCCCTCCCGTCACCAGCACGCGCTTGTCTGTGAAATCGATCTGCATAATGGCCCTCCGTATCGCCGAATGTACAATGGGCTGATGATGCAGCATATCATGGGAACTGGCAGTTGCGCGTACTGACCCGGGTGATGTCGTATAACGGCCTGGCTCAGCGGCACACGGCCGGTTATCGATTAGGGGGACATGGGCAAAAATGTCGCCTGATTATGGGTTCACTGGAACAAGCTGTTATGCGGTTTCACCGTCCAGCCGTTTCGTCATAAGATATCGTCCATGATCCCCAAAGCCCACCTTCCGGTAAAACGCCTGCGCCGCCCGGTTCTCCCGCTCCACTTCGAGGTGCAACGCCTGCACACCGAGGCGGCAGGCCTCTTCCGCCACCAGGTTCATAGCCGTTCTGCCGCAACCTTGCCCCCGGAATGCTTCCCGCAGGTAGAGCTCGTCAATGAACGCATCTCGTCCGTGGTATTCCAGGCTGTAACCGTGTGTTAAGACAACGTAGCCTGCCGTAGCCGGTCCTGCCTGAATAAGCCACACCGACCCGAGTGCGTCGTTCTTCAAAAGTTGGCTCAAAGCCATGGAGGCTTTTTGTCGATCAAACGGCAGGTGATCGAAGTGGTAATACTCCTCCATGAACTCAAGCAGGAGTTCAAGATCTCTTTCGTGGGCCCGGGTGAGGGTTGTCTGCATTCTGGTATCTACATATCAAAGGGATAAGTGCTCAGGCGCGGCTATTTGCCGTCTCCTGCATCCGTTTGTTCGGAAAAGTGGTCTCCGTCTTATACACAACCATTCCCCGGGCCTGGTAATTGGCAAGCGCGGCATCATGATCGAGATTGCAGGTGTGAACCCATACGCGAGTGGGTCCCGCCTTCCATGCCTCCTCAATAGCTCTGGTGAGGAGCGGCCCGCCAAAGCCCCTGCCAATGAAGGAAGGTGCCAGCCCGAAGTAGGCGATCTCTACCTCCTGCTCACGCTCGGAGAGTTCGAAGTATCCCGCAGGTGACCCGTCATAGTAGGCGACGAACGTTCGAAGCCTGTCATCCTCGACATACGAACGCCACTGTTCATCGGTCCACGAGAGCTTGTCGCGCCATGCCCATTCTGACCCGATAAACACGTACAGGAATCGGTTGAACCGCCACTGCTTCTCCGTGGCTTCAAGGATACGAAAGCGCGCATCCGCACAAGCCCTGGGGCACAGCTGCGCTGCATCCGTCATCTCAAGATAGGTGGTGGTGATCGCCGTCATATGCTCTTTGCCTGCAGTTCCATATATATGTCATGCGACGCCGCGTTCAATATGGCGTTCCGTCCTTATGCGTGAAAACCCATGTCCCGTCAGGGCCTGTGTGTGCCGCGATGTCATCTCTGGGATAGGTCACCTGCTCACCAGTCGTGCGATCTCCGACCTCAACATATACAACGGTCTCATCAGTACGGTTGACGAGCTGATGCCCAATTCCGGCGCCGGCCTTGAAACCCATGCATTCACCGGGAGAAAGCTCATATTCATCATCTCCGAATACGAGCGTAGGGCTTCCTTCAAGGATAAATACGAATTCATCCTGCACTTCATGGTAATGAAACAGCGCCGATGCAGCTCCAGGATCAAGAGTCGTCAAGTTTACTCCAAAGTTCTGCAGCCCGAAGAGATCGCCGAGCTTTCTTTTCGTCCGTCCAGTAACTACTTGCGCGAAAACATCCGGATAAGCGGTTTGTCCCGCTTTAGCCTTTACGCCTTTCGATTTAATTGGCCTATCAGTCATGACTCGCTCTCAAAGCCGCCTAATGATTTAATAGAAAAACGTGGTCTGTCCCCAATTATTCTGCGCTTAACGTGGACATGTCTCTTCTTTTTCGTGCCACCTAACTATGTGTTATGAAGACTGGCATTTTCTACATATGAAACGGATATATGGTTGTCTATAATTCCACCTTTCAGAATGATATTGGGAAAAAGTAGAAACTAACATTCGACACAGGGAGTGTAAGACATGGAACGTCGATTCCGTCTCAAACCGGGCAGGCTGATGGCTCAGGTCCGTGAAGTGCTTCGCTACCATCATTATTCCCTCAGCACTGAAAAGACTTATACCTCCTGGATACTAAAGTATATTCGCTTCAATAACCTCCGTCACCCCGGACACGGGGACGGGACAGCAGTTTCTGCTCCTCTCTTGGAGCCACTCCAACGATACACGCAGCGTCCGGTCACCGGCGGCTATTGGAAGCACCGCAACATAGCGCTAGACTGGATGCATGAATCCCGAAACCGTACAAGTATTTGTCGACGCCCGCTGGGATTCATCCGCTGTCCCGGAACTCATTGATTACATCCGCATCCCCAATAAGTCGCCCCTGTTTGATCCGGACTGGGAGAGTCACGGCTATATGGAGCAGGCGGTGGCGCAGGGGGCCGTGGCAGCCGGTGCTGGAGGGGGACAAATTATATGGCCGCGGCGGCGCCGATGACGGCTATGCCACGTTCGCCTCGCTGATTGCGATCAAGGCCCTGCAGGAGCAAAACATTCCCCACGCCCGTTGCGTGGTGATCATCGAGGCCTGCGAGGAAAGCGGCAGCGTTGATCTGCCACATTACATCGACGCCCTGGCGGATCGCATCGGCGATCCCGAGCTGGTGATCTGCCTGGACTCAGGCTGCGGCAATTACGAGCAGCTCTGGTGCACCACTTCCCTGCGCGGCCTCATCGGCGGCGAGCTGCGCGCGCACGTGCTGGAGGAAGGCGTGCATTCCGGCGACGCCTCCGGCATCGTCCCCTCCAGCTTCCGCCTTCTGCGCCTGCTGCTGGAACGCATCGAAGACACCGCCGACGGCCGGGTCAGGGCGCCGGAATTCTACGTGGACATACCGGAGGTGCGCCGACAGCAGGCAGAGTTGGCGGCGAAGGTGCTGGGTGAGGAGGTCTGGACCAAGTTCCCGTTTAAGGGAGGGATGCGGCCGGTGGATACCGATCCGGCCGAGCTGATCCTCAACCGCACCTGGCGACCGGCCCTGGCCGTGACCGGCGCCGGCGGCCTGCCGGCCCTGGCCGACGCCGGCAACGTGCTGCGCCCGGAGACCGCGGTGAAGATCTCCCTGCGCCTTCCGCCCACTTGTGACGCGGAGGCCGCATCGAAAAAGCTGAAGGAACTGCTGGAATCCGATCCTCCCTACGGGGCCGAAGTGAGCTTCAAGCCGGACTGGTACGCCGGCGGATGGCACGCCCCGGTACTGGTACCGTGGCTGGGAGAGGCCATCGACCGGGCGTCAAACAACCATTTCGGCAAGCCCGCCATCTACATGGGCGAAGGCGGTTCCATTCCCTTCATGGGCATGCTGGGTGAGAAGTTTCCCCGCGCCCAGTTCCTCATCACCGGCGTCCTCGGCCCCGGCTCCAATGCCCACGGGCCCAACGAGTTCCTGCACATCCCCACCGCCAGAAAGCTCACCGCCTGCGTGGCGGAGGTTCTGGCCCGGCATTACGACAATTGAATCAGTCCGCCCTGCGGGCGGTTTATTGATGCGACTGGATTCCGGCGTTCGCCGGAATGACGGTTTCCTTTTATTAGCCACAGAGGGAAGAAAACAGCGTCATGCTGGCGGAGGCCAGCATCCAGTCGATCAAACCATTCCTTGTTCTGTTGAAACGATCGAATGTTATCCTGCAGGTGATTCTATCTACTGGATCCGGCTTCTGCTGGAATGACGATAGCTGAGGCACGGGGGTTAAACCTGGACGAAGTTGAGTGTTATTCTTTCTTTTCTCTGTGTCCCTCTGTGTCCTCTGTGGCCAATAATCAGTTGAGGAGAACAATATGAAAACAGGCGTAATCGGTCTGGGCGCCATGGGCGCCGGCATGGCCGCGAACCTGGACAAGGCCGGGTATCTACACCGCCTCTGGAACCGCACCACGGAAAAGGCGGAGGCAATCGCCCGGGATAGCAACGCCGACGCCGCCGATTCCATCGCGGCCCTGGCGGGCCAATGCGACCTTATTATCACCTGCGTCTCGCGGGACGAGGACGTCATCGAGATGGTGGAGCAGATCGCCGCTGGCGCCAGGCCGGGGATCATCGTTGCGGACACCTCCACCGTGAGCAGCGACACCGCCTTGCAGGCGGCGGAGATCCTGCAGGAACAGGACGCCCGCTTCCTGGACTGCCCCGTCTCCGGCGGCGTGGAGGGGGCGAGGAAGGGGACTCTGTCCATGATGGTGGGCGGGGAGGAGGCCGTGCTGGAGGAGGCCCGCCCCGCCCTCTCCGCCGTAGCCGCCAATATCGTCTATATCGGCCCCACCGGCTCGGGTCAGGCCTGCAAGGCGGTAAACCAGATCATGTGCGCCGGCATCAACGAGGCGGTGACCGAGGCCCTGGCCTTCGGCGAAGACATGGGCCTGGACATGGATCGGGTCCTGGACGTGGTCAGCCGGGGCGCGGCCGGGAACTGGTTCCTGGACCACCGTGGTCGCACCATGCTGGCCGGATCCTTCGATGTGGGCTTCAAGGTCAACCTGCATCACAAGGACCTGCAGATCTGCCTGAACATGGCCGCGCACCACCCCCAGGCGAAGTTGCCGCTGACTCAGATGACCGTGGCCCACTACGAGCAGCTCATGGCCGAGGGCCACGGCGATGAGGATATTTCCTCCCTGTATCGCCTCAAGCGCCACGGCCGATCGTAGCCCTCCAGCCGGCATTGGCGCGGAACTTGGCCCGACGCCGCCTGTCAATCAGATTTGACGCTGACTGTTACATGTGCAAAATAACCGCTCCCCTCATCCGATGTTTGAGCCGGCGCGGACAAAAAGACCAATAATCACGCAATGACATCTGAGACTGTAACACCCGCTATTGTGGTCAAAGCGCTGGACAAGCGCTTTGGCCCGATCCACGCCGTCAAGAACGTCTCCTTTACCGTCAACAAGGGTGAGGTGCTGGGTTTTCTCGGCCCCAACGGCGCCGGCAAATCCACCACCATGAAGATGATCACCGGTTTCCTCGAGCCCACCGCCGGGAGCATATCCGTCATCGGCTACGATGTCATGACCGACCCCATCAAGGTCAAGGCCTCCATCGGCTACCTGCCGGAGGGCGCGCCTTCCTACGGCGAGATGACGGTGATCAGCTTTCTCAACTTCATCGCCGAGATCCGGGGCCTGTTCGGAGACAAACGCAAGGAACGCCTTGACCATGTGATCCGCGAGGTGCACCTGGAACCGGTGCTGTACCAGACCGTGGAAACCCTGTCCAAGGGCTTCAAGCGGCGCGTCGGGGTGGCCGAGGCCATCATGCACGACCCCGAGGTGCTGATCATGGACGAACCCACGGACGGCCTGGACCCCAACCAGAAGCACGAAGTGCGCAGCCTGATCAAGGACATGGCCAAGGAAAAGGCCATCATCATCTCCACCCACATCCTGGAAGAGGTGGACGCGGTATGCGACCGCGCCATCATCATTGCCGCGGGGCAGCTGCTCTTCGACGGCACGCCGCAGGAGCTGCGTGCCCAGACTAGCAACGAGAACATCGACGACGCCTTCCGCGTGCTAACCACGCGTTTTTACCAGGAACAGGGAGAGACGATGCAGTCATGAAAAATATCATAGCCATCATGAAAAGGGAGCTGTACGGCTATTTCTCCACGCCGGTAGCCTACGTGTTTATCGTCATCTTTCTGTTCCTGGCCGGCATCTTCACCTTCTACATCGGAGCCTTTTATGAGCGCGGCCAGGCCGATCTGGAACCCTTTTTCCGGTTTCATCCCTGGCTGTACCTGTTCCTGATCCCGGCCATCTCCATGCGCCTGTGGTCGGAGGAGCGCAAGAGCGGAACGGTGGAACTGCTCATGACCCTGCCCATCTCCCTCTCCCAGGCGGTGATCGGCAAGTTCCTGGCGGCCTGGATCTTCAGCGGCATCGCCCTGATCCTGACATTTCCCATGTGGATCACCGTCAATTACCTGGGTAATCCCGACAACACGGTGATCCTCGCCAGTTACATCGGCAGCTTCCTCATGGCCGGCGGCTTTCTCGCCATCGGCTCGTGCATATCCGCCCTGACCAAGAGCCAGGTGATCGCCTTCGTCATCAGTGTGGTGATCTGCTTTCTGTTCGTTCTCAGCGGCTTCCCCATGGTCCTGGACTTCTTCACCGGCTGGGCGCCGCAGGCGCTGGTGGACGCCATTGCCTCACTAAGCTTCCTCACCCACTTCAATTCCATACAGAAAGGGGTGATCGACCTGCGCGACATCATCTATTTCCTCGTGCTGATTTCCTTCTGGCTGTACGCCAACGTGGTCACCATCGAATCCACCAAGGCGGGTTGACGGCATGAACAAG
>JARRRO010000191.1:0-4195 GCA_037380645.1 Gammaproteobacteria bacterium
CACATATTGCAGCCAGTCTGGTTTTCATTGATTTTTTCATCATTTCCCTCCACTAAATGATAATGATCTAACTGCCTGTTTAGAACTTAAAAGAGAATAAGTTCGGCCTCCCCAGCACTTACCTCCCCTTAAATCTTAGTTTGTACAAACCGACTCGAGTGTGTATGCAAAAATCCGACAGGAAAAATACTACAAACACTCAATAGTTGCAATGTCTTGTAATCATTTAGCAACAAACTCTAAGCCTACTATCCGCATCTGTCTCATTACCACAACAGTTCTTAAATTCGGATGCTTCTTTTATATTATTATCAATAAGTTATAATTATTTTCTTACATTGTTCAGCTAGATGACAAAATTGCACAGGAGTGGCCGTTTTTATGCCGATCCGCATCAGCCGCCCCCCCTCTGAAATGCGCGATCAAAGCGCACGAGAAAGGCCTGTGCCTTGACTGGGTCCATATCATGGAATTCCAGGCTCACGGTGGTGACGGGAATTGTCATAACCCCGAGCCTTGCACTCGATTCCTGCGCCAGATCTATACGGATCCTGCCTCCTTCATTATCGAATTCAAACCGGTCCGATCGGGCCTGTCTGAATTCCCCGGAAAACGCCCTTCCCAGAATACGCCTGAATTCGGAATGGCTGATGGACATCTCCCGTGTGACGACACGCATCCTCGCCTGCCGCCGTTCAGCCTCCCGCGACCGGCGGCCACATGGACAGGGTATCGCCCTCCTTCAGCGAAGTGCTGCCCCTGTCTTCGGGTTGGATATAAACGCCGTTGAGCAGCACGATGTGGACCAGTTCAAGGGGAAGGTTGAGGCGGCTGATGATATCCGCCGGCGTGGTGTTTTCCGTGACGTCCAGCTCGGCGGTATTGGCTGACGCCGCGGCGGGAAGATAGGGGGACAGGCCGGCGTAGAGCTTGACGTTCAACCGCATATCAGGTGCGCAGATTGAAGGGTATGAGGCCGGACAAGAATCCCCCGTACACCAACAGACAGGGCGAGGACAGACTGTCCATGGCCGGCGTCAGATCACGCCTGCGTTGTGACCGATGGCCTGGGTATTGGCGAGGTAGGCTTCCATGATGCGCGTCGGATCCTCGAGCAGGTGTTTCTTCCACTGCCCCAGCTTCAGCCGGGTCTGGATCAGACCGCGCAGTACACCGACGTGCTGGGTCAGTCCCAGGGACTGGGCCCCGACCAGGACATCGTCCTCGAACTGCAGGCACAGGTAGCGGTATCTTTCCGGATCGTTCAGTTCCGCGGATTCGCCCCCGTCCACGCCCATCCACAGACCGTAGGACGAGGAGATCAGTCCCATGGTGTCCAGGACGTTCATATTCACGCTGCCCTGATGCCGGGAATCATGTCCCGCCATGTTCAGGGCGGCGATGCGCCCGTGATCGGCGGCGGTGGGCTGTATGGCCTGTACGCTGTACTCCCCGGTGGAGAAATCCTTCCCCTGGCAGATGTCGCCGGCGGCATAGACATCGGGGTGGCTGGACTGCAGGCGGTCATTGACCAGGACGCCGAAGTCCGTCTTGATGCCGCTGCCATCGAGAAACCCGGTATTCGCCTTGACCCCGGTAGCGGAAATCACCAGGTCCGCATCCAGGGTCTTGCCATTGTCCAGCGCCACCTTGAGCGCCTTCCCCGACTTCTCGACGGATTCCACCCGGGTGGAGGTATGGACATTGACGCCCTTGGCGAGGCACCAGTCCTTAATCAGGTTGCCGGCGGCGTGATTCATCATCCGGGGAACCATGCGATCCTCCATTTCGATCACGGTCAGGTTCACGCCCCTGTGTGCCAGGGCCTCGAGGATGATGCAGCCGATGAAGCCGGCGCCCATGAGCACCACGTTGGCGCCCTTGTGGGCGCGGCCGGCGATGTTCCTGGCGTCCTCCAGGGTCCAGCAGGGGTGCACGCCGTCCAGATCCATGCCCGGGATGGGTGGGCTGATGGGGCTGGAACCCGCGGCGATCAGCAGCTTGTCGAAACCGAGCTTGCCTCCCGACGCCAGGTCCAGGCTGTTGCCGTTGGAATCGATGCGGCTGACACGATCGGTGACCAGCTCGATCCGGCTGTTCTCGAAATGCTCTCCGGACTTGCGCAGGTAAGTCCCCTCTTCCCCGATCCTGTCTATGAGGTAATACGGCAGGGCCATGCGGGAATAGGGCGGCTCCTTCTCGTCGCTGATGATAGTGACCTTGTCGTCCGGCGCTGCCTTGCGCAGGGTCTCCGCGGCGATCACGCCGGCGGGACCGGCCCCGATAATCACATGCTGCACGGTTGCGTCTCCCGATCTCGGTTCAGGTTTAGATGCGGGCGCTCAAAGGCCCAGGCGCTTGCGGGTCTGCTTGGTGGGCACGCCTTCCTTGTCCCAGCCGCGGAGCTGGTAGTACTCCGGCAGCATCTCGCCCAGTTGATTGGTCATGCCCTTGGCCGGACCGGAGTTGGCCGGCTCCTTCACCAGGCGCTCGGGCAGCTTGTCTTCTTTGCCCGAGATGCCGGCGGCCAGGTTGAACTCGCGCTCCAGGTTCCAGATCCGCTCCCCCACTTCCAGCAGCTTGTCCGCGGTCCAGTCGCCTTCGCAGGCGGCGTCGAGCTGGGCGGCGAAATCGTCCGGGGTCCAGGCGAAGGTGGAGAACACGCACAGGCCGGAGGAATCGACGGCGGCGGTGGAATCCTGAAAGGCCTTGACCAGTTCCGCCTTGCCCTCGGTGACCAGGGGGTCGGTCTTGAACGGGACGCCGGCCACTTCCGAGGCAACCGTGTAGGCCCGCAGGTGGCAGGCCCCGCGGTTGGAGGTGGCATACGCCAGGCCCATGCCCTGTATGCCCCGGGGGTCGTAGGCGGGGAATTCCTGGCCCTTGACGGTCATGGACAGTTCCGGATGGCCGTATTTCTCGCACAGGCGTTTCGAGCCCAGGCCCAGGTCCAGGCCGAAGCCCTCGCCCCGCGCGGTCACCTCGGCCGCCCAGCAGAGCGCCTCGGCGGAGCCGAACTCCAGGTGCATGCCGGTTTCCTTCTCCGAGATCACGCCCCGCCCGTACAGCTCCATGGCGGCGGCCAGGGTGGAGCCGAAGGAGATGGGATCCAGGCCGTCCTCGTTGCAGAGGAAATTGGCGTAGGTGAGCGCGTCCAGATCGTCCACCCCGGTATCGGAACCCAGGGCCCAGGCCGCCTCGTATTCCAGGCCGCCGGACGCCCCCCAGTATTCCGGTTTGTTCTTTACCGTAAAATGGCCCCTGTCGACGGTGGAGATGCGCCCGCAGGCGATAGTGCAGGCGAAACAGCCGGCGTTGGTCACCAGGTTGGGTTTGCCGTCGCCGGGACGCGGCTGGTGCATGGCCTCGCCGGAGATCCTGCCCGCCCCCTCGAACTGGGTTTCGCGCATGTTGCGCGTGGGCATGGCGCCCACTTCGTTGATGATGTTCATCATGGCCTGGGTGCCGTATTCAGCGAAGCCCTGGCCGGTCATGGCGTTCTCCTTCAGAGTCTTCTTGGTATCATTCACCACCTGCATGAACCGGGCCGGGTCCTTGATGTTGCCAACGCCGCGGGTGCCGCGCACGGCGACGGCCTTGAGGTTCTTGGAGGCCATGACCGTACCGACGCCGGAACGCCCCGCCGCGCGGTGCAGGTCATTGACGATGGCGGAGTACAGGCAGCCCTTTTCCGCCGCCCGTCCCACCGTGGCGACGCGCAGCAGCGGGTCCTGGTATTTCTTGTGCAGCCACTCGTCCGCCGCCCATACGGACTTGCCCCAGATATCACTGGCCGGGACCAGTTCCGCCTTCTCGTTCTCCACGTACAGGTAGACGGGCTCGGGAGACTTGCCCTCGAAGATGATCATGTCCCAGCCCGCGTTTTTCATCTCGGCGCCGATGAAGCCGCCGGAGTTGGAGCAGGCGATGCAGCCGGTCAGCGGGCTCTTGGTGACCACCGAATAGCGGCCGCCGGTGGAGGCCATGGTGCCGGTCAGCGGCCCCGTGGTCATGATCAGCTTGTTGTCGGGTCCCAGAGCGTCGCACCTGGGATCGATCTCCTCCACCAGGTACTTGCTGGCCAGGCCGCGCTGACCCAGGTACTGGTCTCTCCATTCCTTGTTTAACGGCTCCTCGGAAATCTTTCCCTTGCCGAGGTCAACACGTAGTACTTTTCCGGTCCAGGCCATGATAT
>JARRRO010000192.1:0-4175 GCA_037380645.1 Gammaproteobacteria bacterium
GGCCCTGGGGTTATCCCAACAGAGACTGCGGGAAGAGGAGGGGATCCTGTTCGTGGTCACGAACATGGCCATCCGCTTTCAGCGGCCCGCGCGCTTTGATGAACTGCTCAACGTCACGACAAGAATCGCCAATATGAACGCCGCCAGCCTGAATTTCATCCAAGCCATCGCCAACACCGGGCCCGTGTGCGAGGCGGAGGTCACCGTCGCCTGCCTGGACGCCGCCAACCTGACGCCGCGGCGCCTGCCCGAATCCATCAAGGAGGTCTTTCACCATGGCCGTTGACCATTCCTTCATCCAGATGATCGTCGAGGCCAGCCTGATTGTTAAGCTGGTGATGCTGCTTCTCCTGGGGGCCTCTATCGCCTCCTGGGCGATGATCTTCAGCCGGCGCGTGGCCCTGAACCAGGCGCGCCGGGCGGCCGACAAGTTCGAGGAACGCTTCTGGGCCATGGAGGACCTGTCGCCGCTGTACCAGCAGGTCAGCGGCAAGCGCCACCGGGCCACGGGAATGGAAAAGATGTTCGAATCCGGCTTCAAGGAGTTCGCCCGCCTGAAAAAGCAGGGCGGCATGGAGCCGGACACGGTCATGGAGGGCGCTGAGAGGGCCATGCGCGTGACCCTGAACAAGGAGGAGGAGTCCCTGGAGACGCACCTGTCCTTCCTCGCCACCGTGGGTTCCACCAGCCCCTATGTCGGCCTGTTCGGCACGGTGTGGGGGATCATGAACAGCTTCCGCGCCCTGGGCGACGTACAGCAGGCCACCATCTCCATGGTGGCGCCGGGGATCTCCGAGGCCCTCATCGCCACCGCCATGGGGCTGTTCGCGGCGATCCCGGCGGTGATCGCCTACAACCGCTATTCCAATGACGTGGAGCGCCTGCTCCACCGCTACGAGACGTTCATGGAGGAATTCTCCTCCATCCTGCACCGCCACGCCCACACCCTGAGCAAGGCCTGACCATGCGACCCAGAACCCGGAAACGCCCCATGTCTGAAATCAACGTCGTTCCCTACATCGACGTCATGCTGGTGCTGCTGGTGATCTTCATGATCACCGCGCCTCTCCTCAGCCAGGGTGTGAAGGTGGACCTGCCGAGGGTACCGTCGGAGCCGCTGCCGCCCACGGACAAGGAGCCGGTTATCGTCAGCGTGGACAACGCCGGCCACTTCTTCATCAATTACGGCGACAACCAGGATAAGCCGGTGGATGCCCAGACCCTGGTCAACCGGGTCAGCGCTTTGCGCAAGTATCAGCCCAAGATCCCCTTCTTCGTCAAGGGCGACAGTCAGGTCCCCTACGGCCGGGTGGTGCAGGCCATGGCCCTGCTACAGGCGGCCGGGGTCAGCGGCGTCGGCCTGGTGACAAAACCACCCGAACATTGATGGAGCGGGACCCGGTTTATCATGTCGTTTCGTCACATCCTGTACTCCCTGTTGCTGCACCTGGCAGTCGCCGTCCTTTTGGTGATCAGTTTCGACATGGCGCCCGTGATGATCAAACCGCCGCCGCCCAGCGGCAATATCGTCAGCGCCGTCACCGTGGACAGCAAACAGGTGCAGGCGGAACTGGACCGGCTCAAGCAGAAGGACGAACAAAAGCAGAAGCGCCAGCAGAAGCTGAAGAAGCAGGCCGAGGCGGCGGAGCGCAAGCGCCAGTCGGAGGAGAAACGCCTGGCGGAACTGAAAAAGAAACAGCAGGAACAGGAGAAACAGAACCAGCAGCGCCTGGCGGATCTGAAGAAGCAGCAGGCCGAAGCGGAGCAGAAACGCAAGGCCGAGGAAGAGAAACAGCGTCAGGCGGAAGAGGAAAGACAGAAGGCCGAGGCCGCCAAGCAAAAGGCCGAGGCGGAACAGAAGCGCATCGAGGAACAGCAGCGCAAGGCCGAGGCGGAGCGCAAGCGCAAGGCCGCGCAAAAGGCCCTGCAGGAACAACTGGCCGAGGAGCAGCGCAAGCGCGACGCCGAACAGGCCAAACAGGACCAGAAAACCATTTATCTTTACGGAGAACGCATCAAGCAGGCCATACGCCAGGAATTCAACACCGTGGGCCTTCCCGACGGCCTCTCCTGCGTGTTCGTGATCCGCATGATCCCCGGCGGCCAGGTGGTGGAATCGCACATCGAGAAGTCCAGCGGCAACCCCGTTTTCGACCGCCGCGCCGAGACTGCGCTGAGCAAGGCCTCGCCCCTGCCGGTACCGGACAATCCGCGCCTGTTTGAAAAGATGCGTCAAATTCGATTAACGTTCGAACCAAAGAGCTGAACCAGGAGTCCACTTTTCATCATGCTGAAACGAACCGCCGTCCTGCTGTGCCTGCTGCTGAGCGCGCCGGCCCATGCCGTACTGGATATCAAGATCACCCAGGGCATGGAGGAGGCCCTGCCCATCGCCGTGATCCCCTTCGCCTTCGACGGCGATCCCAAGAGCCTGCCCATGGACATGCACGTCACCATCGCCAACGATCTGGCCCGCAGCGGCCGTTTCAAACCCATGCACGTGCAGGACATGCCGCAGAAACCCTCCGACTTCAAGGACGTGAACTTCCACGACTGGCGGCTGCTGGGGATGGAGAACCTGGTCATCGGCAGCATCAAGCAGCTGGACGACGGCGGCTACGAGATCCAGTTCCGCCTGCTCGACGTCTACCAGGGCACCCAGATCGCCGGCTTCCGAATCCCTACCTCCCGGGACCAGTTCCGGCGCACCGCCCACCGCATCAGCGACGTCATCTTCGAGAAACTCACCGGCATCCGCGGCGCCTTCAACACCCGCATCGCCTACGTCACCGTGAAAAAGCAGCCCGGCGGCGACAAGCAGTACACCCTGCAAATCGCCGACGCCGACGGCTTCGACCCCAAGGTCCTGGTGCAGTCCTCGGAGCCTTTGATGTCGCCGGCCTGGTCGCCGGACGGCCGCAGCCTGGCCTATGTGTCCTTCGAAGGCAAAAATTCCAGCATCTACATCCAGGACGTCGGTACCGGCCAGCGCCGGCAGGTCGCCGCCTTCCCCGGCATCAACAGCGCTCCGGCGTTCTCCCCGGACGGCAGCCAGCTTGCCATGACCCTGTCCAAGGGCGGCAACCCGGAGATCTACATCATGCAGCTGTCCGACGGCAGCCTGCGGCGCCTCACCCACAACCCCGCCATCGACACCGAACCAGACTGGTCGCCGGACGGCAGCAAGATCGTCTTCACTTCGGATCGCGGCGGCTCTCCCCAGATCTACCAGAAGGACCTGGACAGCGGCGAGGTGAAGCGCCTGACCTTCGATGGCTCCTACAACGCGCGGCCGCGCTATTCCCCGGACGGCAAGTTCCTGACCATGGTGCATGGCGAGAACGGCAATTTCCGCATCGCCGTCCTCAACCTGCGGCAGGGCTACCTGGACGTGCTGACCCGGGCGAGCCTGGACGAATCCCCGTGCTACGCCCCCAACGGCAGCATGATCATCTACGCCACCGCCGGGCCCCAGGGCTCGGAACTGGCGGCGGTGTCCTCGGACGGGCGCGTCCACCAGCGCCTGGCCCTGCAGGACGGCGAGGTGGAGGAACCGGCCTGGGGGCCGTTCCCCTCGTCAAAGTGACAGTCAACAGGATCGGGAATGAATGGTATGCTTTTATCTCTCTCACGGTCTGAAAGGAGACCCTGGATGAAATCAAGACTCTGGCTCGTGCTCGCTCTGCTCTGCCTCTTGACCGCCTGCGCCACCCAGCAGAAGCAGGGCGCCGCGGTGGAAGACCACTCCACCACCAGCGGAGCCGCGGCACCGGCCGGCGGGGAGGGCGGCGCCCAGACCTACGGCGCCGGCGAGGAGAAGGGCGGTGGTTTCAGTGAACTGAACAAGCCCGGCAGCCTGCTGGCCACCCGCGTCATCTACTTCGACTTCGACAGCAGCGAGATCAAGCCGGAATACCGTAAGTTGGTGGAGGCCCACGCCGAATACCTGGCCAAGCACCCGGATGTCACCATCACCCTGGAGGGCAACACCGACGAGCGCGGCTCGCGCGAATACAACCTGGCCCTGGGCGAGCGCCGGGCCAAGGCGGTGAAGCAGCAGATGACCCTGCTGGGAGCGGATCCCGACCAGATCCACGTCACCAGCTACGGCGAGGAGCGACCGGCGGTGCAGGGGCACAACGAAAACGCCTGGAGCAAGAACCGCCGCGTGGTAA
>JARRRO010000192.1:4181-7899 GCA_037380645.1 Gammaproteobacteria bacterium
CGCGGCCGCGCCCAAAGACAAGGGGACCGTCAGCCAGCGGCTGGACCGGCTGGAGCGCCTGCTGGACAGCAAGGGGCTGCTGGATCTGCTGCAGCAGGTCCAGGAACTGCAGCAGGAAGTAAGGAAACTGCGCGGCAACATCGAGGTGCAGAACCACAAGCTGGAACAGCTGGGCAAGCGCCAGCGCGATCTGTACGCGGACGTCGACCAGCGACTGCGCAAGCTGAGCCGGAACGCCGGCGGCGTCGGTTCGGGTGGCGCGGGGCAAGGCGGTAAGGGCGGGCCTCCGCTGACCAGCCTGGCGCCGGTGACGGGGTCGTCGGGAGCGGCGGCGGGCGCCCCCGGCGACAACCTCATGACCCTGGACATCAACAACCCCTCCTCTTCCAAGGCGACGGCGAAGGCCGGAAAGCAGACGGCCATGGCCAAAGAGTCCTCTCAGCAGCCGAAATCGGAAACGGCTCAGTCCGGCGCCGACATCCAGCCCGCCGCGGTGAAGCAGGCCGAGTCCATGAGCCCGGTACAGATCCAGGCGCAATACCAGGATGCCTTCAAGCTGCTGAAACAGTCTCACTACGACGAGGCCATCCGCGCCTTCCAGAAATTCCTCGCCGCCCACCCCGACAGCAACTACGCCGACAACGCCCAGTACTGGCTGGCCGAGGCCTATTATGTCACCGGGAATTACAAACAGGCTCTGAAGGAATACCGCAAACTGGTCAAGGCTTATCCCGACAGCCAGAAGCTCACCGGCGGTCTGCTCAAGATCGGCTATACCCTGCAGGAGTTGGGCAAAACGGACGAGGCCAGACAGCAGCTGCAGGCCCTGGTGCAGAAATACCCCGGCACCACCGCCGCCCGCCTGGCGGAGGAGCGGCTGCAACGTCTTAACGCCGACGCGGCCGCCAAACCCGCCGCGCCGGCCAAGCAGGACTGATCATGGCCGGCACCCCGGCCACTGCGCCGGCTTCCTCCAGGGACGCGCTCGCCGCCGTCCTCAAGGTCAACGAGATCTTTCTCTCCCTCCAGGGCGAGACCAGCCTGGCCGGCCTGCCCACGGTGCGCTACTGCGACACCGAATATGCCTTTTACGAGGGCGAGAAGATGACCGTGGCCGCGATCCTGCGGGCCGTGGCCGGCTACCGCACCCGCCACGTCACCGTCACCGGCGGCGAGCCCCTGGCGCAGAAGGACTGCCTGGCGCTGCTGCGGCACCTGTGCGACGAGGGCTACCGGGTCTCCCTGGAGACCGGCGGTGCCCTGGACATCAGTGATGTGGACCCGCGCGTGGTGAAAATCCTGGACCTGAAGACACCGGGCTCCGGTGAGATGGAAAGGAACCTTTACGACAACATCAATCACCTCGGCGAACAGGACCAGGTCAAGTTCGTGATTTGTGATCGCGCCGATTACGACTGGGCCAGGGACATTCTCAATCGCCACCGGCTCAACGAGCACTGCGAGGTCCTGTTCTCCCCCGCCCACGGGGAACTCGACGCCGCCCAACTGGCGGACTGGATCCTGGAAGACCGCCTGCCGGTGCGCCTGCAGATCCAGCTGCACAAGCATCTCTGGGGCGATGTCCCGGGCAAGTAAGACACTGCAGGTATGAACCACGAAGAGCACGGAGGAGACGGAGAAAGAAAAATATAAAAAAATGGATCTCGCAAAGGCGCAGAGACGCAAAGAATACAACACAATCATATCCCTTCGCGCCTTGGCGTCTTGGCGAGATCAATATCAAGTATTGTGGATTTCACCTGCCGCTCTGTTTGATGATGGGAGAAACCCTGCCTCCCGACCTGACAAATTTAAATTATCTCCGTGTTCACCGTGCTCTCAGTGGTAAATTAACCATTATGAAAGCGATCGTCCTTGTTTCCGGCGGCCTCGATTCCGCCACCGCCCTTGCCGTCGCCAGGAGCGAGGGTTACGACTGCCTGGCCCTCAGCTTCGACTACGGCCAGCGCCACCGGGTGGAATTGGAGGCCGCGCGCAAGGTGGCTCGGTCCCTGGACGCCGCCGAGCACCGAATCATCGAAATCGATCTCACCCAGTTCGGCGCCTCGGCGCTGACCGATAAAAACATAGACGTGCCCACACAGGCGGGGGAGGGCATCCCCGTTACCTACGTCCCCGCCCGCAACACCATCTTCCTGTCCTATGCCCTGGCCTGCGCCGAGGTCGCCGGGGCCGCGGATATTTTCATCGGCGTCAACGCCGTGGACTATTCCGGCTATCCCGATTGCCGCCCGGAATACATCGCCGCCTTCGAGGCCATGGCCAACCTGGCGACCAAGGCCGCGGTGGAAGGCAGGAAGCTGACCATCCATACGCCCCTCATTGACCTGACCAAGGCGGAAATAATAAGGAAGGGCGTTGATCTGGACGTGGACTACTCCCTCACCCTCTCCTGCTACCAGCCGGATGACCAGGGCCGCGCCTGCGGTGCCTGCGACTCCTGCCGCTTCAGAAAGTAAGGTTTCGCCGCCGCTGGCATCCCCGATCCGACCCGCTACCGGTGACGGCTACAGACTGTCTATAGGTGACCTTACTCCTCGCCCACCGCGATTGAGGACGTGAGTGTAAATCATGGTGGTGTTGACGTTGCTGTGGCCGGTGCATGTGATGCCGGCCTCGGCGACCGGTACGGGGATCATTTGACAAGTTACCGGATGCAAACACAAACTGCCACTTCAACTCCTTTCCGGCATTGGGATATTTCCGTGAAAGTGCATGAGGCAGGGAAACATAATCTATGCCCAGGCGTTGATCATTCCGGAAATACGCCCTGCCTTTCTCTACAGCCAACTCCAGGCCGGGCAGCACCGCGTCAGGCAGCATGGTAATTCGATCCTTGCCTCCCTTGGCATTGCGGATGCGTATCTCCCTGCGGGAGAAATCAACATCCAGCACGCGCAGTTGCAGGCATTCATTCATCCTGAGTCCGGCGCCGTACATGAGGCCGATCATGGTCGTATACGGTTCATGCGTGTGGCTGATGATGCTTTTTACTTCCTCCTGCGTCAGCACTGTCGGCAGCCGCACCGGCCTTTTGGCGTAGTCAAATTCGATCATCTCTCCGAGTTTCAGGCGTAGAACTTCCTTGTACAGAAACATAAGGGCATTCAAGGCCTGGTTCTGTGTCGACGCAGACACTTTCTCCGTGTTGGCAAGATAATTCAGGAAGATCGAAATCTCCTCCTCACCCATGTCCCTGGGATGGCGCTTGTTGTGAAACAGAATGTAACGCCTGGCCCAATAGACATAGGCCTTTTCAGTCTGGTGAGAATAATGCAGGTAACGGATACGGTCCCTGAGTTGATCCAGCAGCCTTCCCGGCTTCCTGTTCTCCATATACCACCTCCTCCCTTGAGAAACCCATCCATTCGGGTGTCCAATAACGTTAATTCTACCCGATTCCCTAACGTCTTGAATAATAGTTAATTATCCCCTGTGTTTTCAAGGCATCTTCTATAGTGGGACACCTGTCCCATATTCTCCCGATTCCGTAAAGTGGACAGGCCGGATATTGACTTCCTATACTTGGTTGATGCGCCAATGGATTGATAAAAGGAGGTTTTTCAGCATGTCCCTCCCATCCCGATATATAACATTATCGGCCAACCTGTCCCTCAAAATATAGTTATGCGTCAAAATAGGTCAGGTCGCAACATATTTTATTGAGAGGGCTATATGGATTTGTTTCATGTATCTC
>JARRRO010000193.1:0-4170 GCA_037380645.1 Gammaproteobacteria bacterium
AAAAAGCACCCCGGCAGCCGGGTCAAGGCCACCGCCTGGGACCCCCGCTTCGTCAAGTACGCGGGCCGCGACCTCAACAAGCGCTATACCGCGCGGTACCAAAAGAAAATGGACGAGATGGCCTGGGCCGGCTGGGTGGGTGCCAGGATGATTGGTGATGTGATCGTGCGGGGCACGGCACCGAAACCCGCCCGGGTGATGACATATCTGAAAACCAAACTGGCCTTCGACGGCCAGAAGGGGCTGGACATGACCTTCAGAAAGACCGGCCAGCTGCGCCAGCCCCTGCTGTTTGTGGAAAACGGTAAATTGCTCAACGCGCAGGCGCCGGTCAGGGGAGTGGTCGATCCCGAAGATTATGACAGCCTCGGCGTCAAGCACTGCAGCGAGTGAATTCCTGAACCCTGATATCACAGCCCGTGGAGGCACTAATGTTTATCAAACGCGCTATTATCTTCTGTCTGACCCTGCTGGTCACACAGCCCCTGTATGCGGCGGGTGTCAATCGCATCTTTGTTACCAATGAATAAAGCGACAACATGACCGTCATCAACGCCAAGACGCTGCAGGTGGAGACGACCATACCCGTCGGCGACCGGCCCCGCGGCATCCATCTCTCGCCTAATGACTCCAAGCTCTACATCGCCCTCGGCAACGAGGATGCCATCGCGGTTATTAATCCCAACACCCTCAAGATCGAGCGTAAATTTCATGCCGGCTCCGATCCGGAGGACTTTCGCGTCCATCCCGACGGCAACATCTATATTTCCAATGAAGACGCGGCCAAGTGCTCCGTTTTCAACCCGAAGACCGGGAAGAAATTAATGGACGTAAGCGTGGGCCTGGAGCCGGAGGGCGTGGCCATTTCACCGGACGGCAAATACGTGGTGGTTACCAGCGAATCCAGCAGCATGTTGCATGTCATCAAGGCACCGGAAAACACCCTTATCAAGAGCATCATTGTCGGCGCCAGACCCAGGGCGGCGATATTCAACTCCGACGGCAACCTTGTCTACGCTACCTCCGAGATCGGCGGTGAGGTTCAGAAAATCGACATGAACAACTTCAAGATCATCGACTCGGTCAAGCTGACAACCGACGCGGCCAAACCCAAGGACCTGCGCCTGAGCAAGGATGAAAAAACCCTGTATGTCGCCGGAGGGCGTGCCAACAGGGTGTTTGTACTGGACGCGGTGAACATGAAGGTCCTGAAGACTATCCCGGTCGGCAAAAGGGTCTGGGGACTGGCGATGAACCGGGACAAGTCCCGCCTGTTCACCACCGACGGTGTATCAGGCACGGTCTCGGTGATCGACACCACCAGGAACGAGAAGATCAAGACCATCAAGGTAGGCAGTTTCCCCTGGGGCGTGGTCGTCGATGACTAAAACAACGTGAGGGGTAAGGAGTAAGGTGTTAGGTGTAACACCATACGACTCATTCCTCACAACTCACGCTTCAACAAGGCCGTGGCGAATGGCCAGGCGGGTGAGATCGGCCACCGAGTTTGCGTTCAGTTTGTTCTTGATCTGGGTGCTGTAATTGGCAACGGTCTTGTAGCTCAGCGAAAGGCGCTCGGCGATCTCGGTGGTGTTCAGTCCCTCGGCGAGATAACAGAAGATTTCGAATTCACGGGTAGACAACCCCGACAGGGGACTGTCCTCGCCCCTCAGCTTCCGGTAGGCGAGATGCTGGGCCGCTTCGGCATCCAGGTAAGTCTTGCCCGTGGCGACCTGCTTGATGGCGTCGATAAGGACGTTGGGGGCGCTGTTCTTGGTGATGTATCCCTTGGCGCCGGCATTGATGGCCTGGTCGATGAAAATCATGTCGTCATGCATGCTGAACACCAGGACCCGTGCCTTGCCGTCGCGCGAGGTGATGCGGCGTATCGCTTCCAGCCCACCCATGCCCGGCAGCGACAGATCCATGACCACCACGTCGGGATACAGATCGGCATACAGGCGGCAGGCGCCCTCGCCGCTGTCCGTTTCGGCGACGATCTCTACGTCCGTGGAGTTCTGCAGCAGCAGCCGGTAGCCGGCGCGCACCACCGCATGGTCGTCCACCAGCAGAACCCTGATCTTGCCTTCTATCTTGCCCATGATAACAACCCGGAACTAATTAAATGAATGATATCAATTAATATGGACACAGAGTACACAGAGATCGCCGAGCATGTGCTTACGCATCGTTGTTGATCTCCATGTACTCTGTGATCCTGTGGCCGTCTTTAAGTAATTTTACCGTACCGCCTGACTCTCAGTGAGCGGAATTCGGATCGAGATGGTCGTACCCCGACCTTCCCGGCTGTGCATCTCGAATATACCGTGCATGGCCTCGACCCTTTCGCGCATTCCCAAAAGTCCCATGCCTATTGGGTAATTCCTCCTTTTAATGCCGACGCCGTCGTCGGCGATCCTGATTTCCAGGTCGGGCTCGTCGCCCTGTCCGTCTCTGCGCTGCAGTATGACGTGGGCATCCGTCGCTCCGGCATGCTTGGCGATATTGGTCAACCCTTCCTGGATAATCCTGAACACATTGATGGAAATCTCGTCGTCGATATTATCGATATTGTCATCGTATTCTAGATGGCAGAAACTGTTCTGGTGGGATTCATTCCACTGATCCACCAGCTCCAGCAACGCCTTTTTCAGCCCCAGTTCGTCCATGACGGACGGGCGCAGTTGCCTCATCATATTGCGCGCGACCTGATACATTCGGTCGGTAAACTCGATAATCGTGCCAGCGCTGTCACGCACCCGCCGATCCTTTATCCGATCGTTATTTTCGATGGAGACGGCCACGGCCTTCAGGGCGCTGAGGGACTGTCCCAACTCATCGTGCAGTTCCCTCGCCAGTCTCCGCCTTTCCTGTTCCTGTATCTTCACCGACTGCTGGGTAAGGTAGCGGTTTTCCTCCCTGCTTCTCTGCAGCACCCGGGCCATGTGATTGAACTTCTCGGCGATGCTGTTCAGTTCCGGGAGTTTGAACCGTGGCAGTCTGAGCTGGTAGTCGCCCTTTTCTATGCCTTCCAGCGCCTCGAGTATGGTGGCGACGGGCGCCAGTTCTTTGCCAAGAGTGATATAGACCAGGATGTTTGCCGAAATGATAAAGATGAGCAGAGTGATGAGAGTGTCCCGGTTCTCATTCCAGGACTCGGTAATTTCGCTGGACGGGTCGGCGCGTATGACTATGACCGTGTACGGCATGCCGGGGCTGGTGAACACTCGCCGATACTCCACCGGTGTGGGATTCACCAGTTTTTCGAACCAGGCGGGAGCATCGGTTTTCACGTTCATGACGACATCCGGGGGGATCTGCTGATCCGGCGTCATGCTGCGTACGACATTGATCTGCAAATGGCGCGTCTCTTCAATATTCGACAGCCTTTCGAGAAAGCGCTGCTGCATCCGCGGCTGTCTGGACATCTCAACACTGTCCAGCATGGTCTCCACCAGTTGCAATGTCAGGTTCGCCGTGGATTCCATTTCACCCTTTACAGCGAGGCGCGCATTATGGATCACATAAAAGCTGCTACCCAGGAGTATGATGATAAACAGGGTGGTAATAAGAAGATTCAGTCGTACCCTGAGGCTCATGACCTTGCTATGCCATCTGAAGGGATATCACGGACGCCCTAGATCCATGTGGTTCATGTGATATTTAAAGAAAATCCTTTTCAACCAATTCCAGATCTGCGATGAATTCCTTCGCCGTCTGATAACGTTCGTCTGGATCCTTGGCCATCGCCTTATTTATGATGTCCTGATAGTGATCCAGTTCCCTGGGGAGTCTGGGAATTTCGGTATGTACGTGCTGATAGATTATCGCGGCAGCCGTGTTGGCGGAGAAGGGTTTAACGCCTGCCAGCAGTTCATACAGCATGATCCCGGCGCTGTACAAGTCCGAACGGTAATCGATGGACTTGCCTTCTCCCTGTTCCGGACTCATGTAATGCGGTGTGCCCAGGACCTGGCCCACGGTGGTGAGATCGCTGGCGCTACTTTCCAGTTTTTTTGAGATGCCGAAGTCCGCAGGGCAAGGCTGTCATCGCCTCGAAACATGATGTTGGCGGGTTTCAGGTCACGATGGACGATGCCGATCGAATGTATGGCATCAAGGCCATAGGCGATATGCGTCAGGTAATTGAAGGCGATATCCGGAGGAATG
>JARRRO010000194.1:0-4161 GCA_037380645.1 Gammaproteobacteria bacterium
CTGGCCTCCTCGCGGCCGGAGATGATCTCTATGGGGTGCCCCAGGGCCTCCCTGGCCCGGGCCAGGAAGTCGCGGCTGTTGTGCGCCTGGCGCAGGGTGTTGGTGCCCACCGCCCTGACGTTGACCCTCGGTATCTCCCGCATCCGCTGCCCGAACCGGCGCAGGGACTGTATGGCCCGTTCCGTGGACTCCTCGTCCAGCCGGCCCCGCTCGTCCAACCCCGAGGCCAGGCGCACCATATTCTTGATGCGATCGATGATCTGCAGACGGCCATCGGTGTACTTGGCCACGATCATGTGGAAGCTGTTGGATCCGAGATCGACCGCCGCGAAGGATTCGTCCGGCATGTTAGTCACGCAGATATTCCATCAACTATACTGTAGGTGCCAATCCTTTCGGACTTGTTGCAGACATGGACAAGCATCATCTCATTATAATGCGTCACGCCAAGTCGGACCGCTCCGATGCGGATCAGGCCGATTTCGATCGCCCCCTGGCCAAGCGCGGGGTCAAGGCGATCCCCAGGATGGCCGCCTGGCTGCGGGAAAACAAGCTGGTGCCGGGACGCATCCTCTCATCCCCGGCGCTGCGGGCGCGGCAGACGGCGGAATGGCTCGCCACGGAGATCGGTTTCGACATCAACAAGATCATCTGGGACGACCGCATTTACGATGCCTCGCTGTCCGATCTCCTGCAGGTGATCGAGACCGGCTGCGGAGACGCGTCCTGTGTGCTGATGGTGGGCCACAACCCCGGTTTTGATGCCCTGCTGGAACATCTTTCCTCCACTCCGCCGCCCAGGAATGAAGAGGGCAAATTGCTTACCACGGCGGCCCTGGCGGTCCTGGATTACGGCGCCAGGCCCATCCGTCCCGCTGCCGGCGGCGGGAAACTGCTGCATCTGGTTCGTCCAGGCGAACTGTAAAGCAAGTTAAGGGTGAATCGTGAATGGTAAAACGTTCCATCGAGTGTCTTTCCACTACTTACTGTTCATGACTTACTGTTTTTCGGCGACAATGTAGGCTATCCAGCCGGCGTCGGCCTCACCCTCCTCGGTGGGAGTGAACACGCCGTTGCCCTCGCCGTCCTCATCCGTTCCCTCCCAGTACACGGTGGAGCTGAAGCCGCTCTCCCCCAGGATCTCCCTGATTTCCGGGAGGGTCCACAGGCGCCAGACATAGGTGAACGCGTTTTTGATCTTCGAGCCGTCCTTGAACTTGAAGTGTATGTGGCAGGTGGTCTCGCCGGTGATGGGATTGTATTTGTCCTGATCCCAGACATAGGTGAAGCCGTCGTATTTGGTGCTCTCCTCCAGCTCCTGGAAGGCCTCGTAGCCTCCGAAGGCGTCCAGAAAAAGGATCCCGTCGTCCACCAGGCCTTCGCGGGCCCGCCTGAAGTACGCCTTCATGTCATCGCGGGTTTTGAAGCACCAGTAACTGAAATTCATGGCCAGGATGATGTCGACCGGCTCGACGGCCGCAGTCAGGACATTGTCATTATGAATGTGGATGCGCGCGGCCGCGGCCGGGTCCAGCCGGGCGATTTTGTTGCGCCGGCCCCAGTCCAGCACGTCGGCGTCCAGATCCACGCAATAGGCGAGGTTGTCTGGCCGGCGCCTGACCCATTCGCAGGAGGTGTTGGTGGTGCCGCAAAAGTCTTCGCGCAGAGTGTGCGGTATGCGGTTTCTGAGCGACTGGAAGGTTCCGTCGACAAAATCGATCTCCGCGTCTACGCATTGCACGGACTGCTCATACAGGTCGTGCTTGTCCGACCTCTCTGCCAGGGTCGGCCCCTTGTTCTTCTTTTTGTTTTTAGCCATGGCGATTGCTCCCCCGGTAGGTGTGAAATGCAAAACAGCCATTATAACTGTATCGCCGCCGGTTTTGCCTGCCGCGTGTACTCGATGCACCGGCGCGGCGGTAACGGCGGCATCAGCGGCATCAGCGGTGCAGCCGCTTGCGGGTCTCTTCTTCCTCCCAGAATTCCCCTTCCAGGGTGGTGGTCTGGCTGTCCGGCCCGTGCGTGCGGCCGGCGATGAGACGCATGACCAGCTTGGCAGCAATGCGTTCGCGGAACGGCGGGATCAGGCACAGGAAGCCGATGGTATCGGTGAAGAACCCGGGGGTCAGGAGCAGGAGTCCGGCGATCAGCAGGATCAGACCGCTGATCAGTTCCACGGCGGGCATCTCCCGCCGCTCCAGCTTCTGCTGGACCCTGCTCAGGGTCTGCAGCCCCTGGATGCGGATCAGGGCAGCGCCCAGGGCCGCGGTGAAGATGCATAGCAGCACGGTAGGCAGGGGCCCCACCAGCGAGCCCACCTGGATCAGGATATACAGCTCCAGCAGGGGAACGGTCAGGAACAGGATGAACAGCAGTCTGGACAGGGACACGTCGGCGAATTGCAAGTGAATGATGGCTTCTTTACCAATGTATTGGCAAAATAGGGAAATTCAAGTCCTTTAGGGTGAATGTGCACGGCCATGGCGGAGCAAGCCGAACAGCTACTCGTTATCAATACCTGCCCGGGATCGATCACGGCCAAGAACATCGCCACCGATCTGGTGGCCAATGAACTGGCCGCCTGCATCCAGATCATCCCCTCGGTCCAGTCCTATTTCCGCTGGAGCGGCAAGGTGGAGGTGGCGGAGGAGTACCTGTTGTTCATCAAGACCACCCCGCAAAGCTATGAGCGGGTGGAGAAGAGCATCCTCAAGCTGCATCCTTATGAACTTCCGGAAATCATCGCAGTCCCTATCACCAGCGGATTAACCGAATATTTGTCTTGGATAAGCGATTCCACGCGTTCCTGATCATCGTCCTGGCCGCCGCCGCGGTCCCGGGGGCGCCGTCTCGGGCCGCGACTTTCGCCGAACGGCTGCGCGGGCTGGCGGGCGGCGGCGACGGCTCCGGGAGCGGGGAGTTCCTGCCTGCCGACCAGGCCTTCCGCTTCACCGCCTCCGTCGCCGGTCCCCGCCGGCTCAGCCTGATGTGGGAGATCGCCGACGGCTATTACCTGTATCGGAACAGGTTCTCCTTCGCCATCGTCAAGGGAGGGGCTAGGATCAGGCAGGACCGCGTGAACGTGCCCACCGGCACCGTTGAGCATGACCAGAGTTTCGGTGATATTGAGATCAACACCGGCGATCTGGCGGTGGATCTGCCCGTGCGCCGGGACGGCGCCGGTGCCGCTCCCATCGTGCTGCGGGTGCGTTACCAGGGCTGCAAGAAAAACACCATCTGCTACCCTCCCATCACCAAGGACATCGCGCTTACCCTGCCCCCCGCCCGGGCGCCGCAATAGGGCGGCATGAAGCGGGTTCTGCTGACGCTGGCCGGAATCGCCGTGGTCGCGGTATCCGCGGCCGCGGGATATTATCTTTACAGGAACGGCTCACCGGGATCGCACGGGGACGCCACCGCCGCGGTACCGTCCGCTGCTCCCGCCACCCGGGCGTCGCACGTCGTCGGGAAGGCCAGGCCGGAATTCAGCTTGCCCGATCTCAGCGGCCGGCGCCACAGCATCGATGAATGGGACGGCCGGGTCATCGCCCTCAACTTCTGGGCCACCTGGTGCCCGCCCTGCCTGAAGGAGATCCCCCAGCTCATCTCCCTGCAGTCGGAATACGGGGATCGGGGGCTGCAGATCATCGGCATCGCCCTGCAGAAACCGGCGGCAGTCGCTGATTTTGCCCGCAAGCACGGTATCAACTATCCGGTGTTGGCGGGCGAGGCGGCGGTGGTGCGTGTCGCCGAGGACTACGGCAATACCATCGGCGCCCTGCCCAATACTGTGGTCATAGACCGCCAAGGCCGCATCGCCTATGCCCGGCCGGGACCGGTAACCGTGGAAAAAATGCAGAAGATTATCCGGCCGCTGCTGTGAAGACGGCCGCGCTACGCGAGGCGGCTAAAATTCCTTCGTAATATCGCCTAACTTCTGCTAACATGCAGTTATAAGCAGTTAACTGCGCATAATAACGGGTTAGCAATCCATGCCTACAATACTGGTCCTGCACGGTCCAAACCTGAATCTGCTGGGTCAGCGCGAGCCCGAGGTCTACGGCAGCGCCACCCTGGAGGACATCAACCGTGCCCTGACCGAGGCGGGGGCGGATCTGTCCCATGATCTGGCATTCTATCAGAGCAACGCCGAGCACGAGC
>JARRRO010000195.1:0-4149 GCA_037380645.1 Gammaproteobacteria bacterium
GGTCGTCCTGTACCTGCTGGCCAAGAAGCTGGGATTCGCTGCCGAGATGTTCAAGCATATCGAGGTCAAGGACGGGGTCCCCGTGCCGGAAGACATTCTGCGCGAGGTCAACCGCGGCACCTGGACCATCGGCTACACCGGCCAGAGTCCGGAACGGTTGAAAAAGCACATGGCCAATCGTCACACCTTCAATACCACCACCTTAAGGGCGCAGGGCGGCCCGGTGGACGGGGAATACTTCGGCCTGCCCTGGCCCTGCTGGGGCACCCCGGAACAGAAGCATCCGGGCACGCCCATACTGTACGACACCAGCAAATCCGTGGCCGAGGGCGGCCTCAACTTCCGCGCCCGCTTCGGCACCGAGCGCAACGGTGAAACCCTGCTGGCGCAAGGCTCCTATACCAAGGGCTCGGAGATCGACGACGGTTACCCGGAATTCAGCGCGGAACTGCTGAAAAAACTGGGCTGGTGGGGCGACCTCACCGCCGCGGAGCAGAAGGCGGCGGAGGGCCGCAACTGGAAGACGGACCTGAGCGGCGGCATCCAGCGCGTTGCCATCGCCCACGGCTGCGCACCGTTCGGCAACGCCAAGGCGCGCTGTGTGGTGTGGGAGTTCCCGGATCCAGTGCCGGTGCACAGGGAGCCCCTGTACAACAACCGCCGCGATCTGGTGAAAGACTATCCCACCTACGCGGATCAGCCGGTGATCTGGCGCCTGCCGACCCGGTATGCCTCGATCCAGTCGCAGGACCACAGCGAGCAGTTTCCGCTGATCTTCATCAGCGGCCGGCTGGTGGAATACGAGGGGGGCGGGGCGGAAACCCGATCCAATCCCTGGCTGGCGGAACTGCAGCAGGAGATGTTCGTGGAGGTCAATCCGGCCGATGCCAACGACCGGAACATCGAGAACGGAGACTGGGTATGGCTGGAGGGGCCCGAAGGCGGTCGCATCCGTATCAAGGCGATGGTCACTCCGCGCCCCGGCCGCGGCATAGTCTGGACGCCGTTCCATTTCGGCGGCTGGTTCGAAGGAAAAGACCTCGAATCCCGCTATCCCAAGGGGACGGCCCCGTTCGTGCGCGGCGAGGCCTGCAATACGGCGACCACCTACGGCTACGATATCGTCACCCAGATGCAGGAGGTCAAGGCCACCCTGTGTCAGATCCACTTGGCATAAGGAGTAAGGAGTGAAGCGTGAGGAGTGTAAAACTGAACCGGTTTTCACCTTACCCCTCACACCTTACACCTCACCTGTTTGTATATAGCGCGGAGCTAGAAATGATGAAGTCTTCAACAATAACCAGAATACGATCGGAGGACGTCCCATGGCACGCATGAAATTCCTCTGTGACGCGGAGCGCTGCATAGAATGCAATGGCTGCGTCGTCGCCTGCAAAAACGAGAACAATGTGCCCTGGGGCATCAACCGTCGCCACGTGGTCACATTGAAGGACGGCGAGGAGGGCGAAAAATCCGTCTCCGTAGCCTGCATGCACTGCTCGGACGCCCCGTGCGCAGCGGTATGCCCCGTGGACTGCTTCTATACCACCGATGACGGCATCGTCCTTCATGACAAGGATATCTGTATCGGCTGCGGCTACTGTTTTTACGCCTGTCCCTTCGGGGCCCCGCAATATCCCCAGCAGGAGGCCTTCGGGACGCGGGGCAAAATGGACAAGTGCACCTTCTGCGCCGGCGGTCCCGAGAAAGACAACTCCGAGGCGGAATATGAAAAATACGGCAGGAACCGCATCGCCGAGGGCAAGCTGCCTCTGTGTGCGGAGATGTGCGCCACCAAGGCCCTGCTGGCCGGCGACGGTGACGAGGTGGCCGATATCTACCGCGAGAGGGTCATGGGGCGCAGCGGCCGACCGGAGACCTGGGGCTGGGCCACCGCCTACAGTAAGGACGTCAATGACTAGTTTAAGAAACCTGTTAATAATGGCGGCCATCGCCCTGGCGGCAGCCGGCTGTTACGAAACGCCGCAGGCGAACATGGTAGAGCCCCATGAATACAAGGGGGCGCGGGATTCACAGCGCATACTGCACAGCCCGCAGTCCCTGAAGACCAAGCTATTGCAAAGACTGGAGCGGGGGCAGACGGACCGATGAAGCATGTGCGTTGGATACTATTAATGATGCTGATCCTGGCCGCCGCCGGCTGCGGCCGGATCCACTCCCCCTGGGTTGGGAAGAATGAACTGCGCCAGGAGCGTGCACGCACGCAGCATCAAGAGCAGATATTGAAATGGAGGCTGGAGCGTGGGCAGACCGATAGATGATAGCAACCAATCCGAACGCGGTGTAGTGCACTTGCAGCGCCACCGCCGGTTTATCTTCAGCATTATCGCCGTCATCGCGGCATCGCTGCTGTTGCCGCTGTTGCTGCGGCCCGTACTGGAGATACCGGCCGCACAGGCCGCCTTCGTCGGCAACACCAACCAGCGCGCCAACTTCTGGCGAGCGGTGCGCGAAGGTCGTTCCGGTTTTACAGCCGTGCAGGGGGCCGAGCGCGGCGTGCTCATACAGAACGGTGGCGAAAACTGGCGCCACATCCGCAACGGCTGGGTCTCCTGGATTACCCCGTGGCTGGTGGCCCTGATGCTGGCAGCCATTATCGGGTTTTACCTGTACCGCGGCCGCATCCGGGTTGAGAGGCCACTCAGCGGGCGCAAGGTGGATCGCTGGTCTATGGCGGAACGCTTCCTGCACTGGTATACGGCGATACTGTTCATAGTCCTGGCGGTGACGGGGGCCAGCCTGCTGTTCGGCCGGGCGGTGCTGATCCCGATCATGGGGCGGGAGTCCTTCGGCGCCTATGCCCAGTACTGCAAGGACCTGCACAATTACATCGGCCCGCTGTTCACTATAGGTGTAGTGGTCATGATCCTGCTTTGGCTGAAAGACAATATGCCGCGCCAGTCGGATCTGGAATGGTTCAGGAAAAAGGGGGGCATGATGAAGCACGGTGAGCATGCGTCCGCCGGGCGCATGAACGGTGGCGAGAAGCTGTGGTTCTGGTTCATGACCACCTTCGGCGTCCTGGTCATCGCCTCGGGATTCGTAATGGATTTCCCCAATTTCGGCCAGAGCCGCAATGTCATGCAGGTTGCCAACATCGTCCACAGTGTACTTGCCATGGCCTGGCTGGCGCTGTCCCTGGGCCATATCTACATCGGCACCCTCGGCACCGAGGGGGCGCTGGAGGGCATGGTCACCGGCAAGGTCTCGGAGGAATGGGCCGAACAGCACCACGATCGGTGGCTGGCCAGGCAGCGGGAGAAGGAAAGCGGGCAGGAAGCCGGAACGGCGCAATCGCCCGGGTGACATTGCCGTTGCCGGAGGCGCGGCGGCGCCCGGCATGACCCAACCTGTTGGTCCACCTCAAATCCCCGCTTTTCAGTGCAGGTGTTCATTCACCGACGGCAGCTCCGGCAGCTGCCAGTCGGCGCGGGTGACCCCCTGGGTAAGCAGATTGTAGAACATAAACAACAGAGACTGGTTCAGGTTCAGGGTAAAGCCCTGGCCGGTTTCCGGCCGGAGTTCCAGGCTGAGATCGTTGTCCTGAGTATCCGTGGTGCCGATCCGGTAGGCAAGAAACCCCTCCTCCCCCAGAGGAAAGCGTCGGGACACATCGTCCTCGAAGGGTTTTTCCAGGGCCCCATCCCGGAACAACTGCCGGGTCTCAGGCCGGGACGCCACGGCCGGCAAACCGCCGCGCTTTTCGATTTCCTTGCCCAGCACGGTCATCAGCAGGGCGGTAAAACGCCGGGTCAACCAGACGCGGTACTCGTCTCCCTGCTGCGTGGTGATGCGCAGCAGCAGCCGGTCTTCGTTGGGAGAATAATTGATATTGAGCTGGTGCAGCTGATCGGTCATGGGGCAGCGCAACCCGGCTGGGCGCCGCACGAGCCGGAATCGGTGAGCAGGACAGTCTTCATAAATCATCTCTCCCGGATTTGCGCGGGAAGCCATTCCGCTCACGGTTTCGGTCGAAACATCCGCCCTTCCTTAGACGGGGCAACGCAGGTTCGTATAAGATATAGGCCCTTTCGAAACAGCCGATTTCGGTTTTTTTAACACAATGGCCATCATCAGACAAACTGATCTCATCGACAGTGTAGCCGACGCACTGCAATTTATCTCCTA
>JARRRO010000196.1:0-7994 GCA_037380645.1 Gammaproteobacteria bacterium
GTTCCCACGGCGATCAGGCCGGCCACGAGATACCAGACCATGGGATGGCCAATACCGGGATTGACGGCAAGCGCGGGGTAGATCCTCAACAGCATATACAGGGCGGCGCTGGTCTCGACGCCCGAGAGCAGTGCGCAGATCGGGGCCGGCGCCTGACTGTGGGCATCCGGCAGCCAGGTATGCAGCGGCACCAGTCCCGCCTTGGCGCCGAACCCGACAAGCCAGAGGACAAAGCTGGTCAGCAGCACTGCCGGCTGCATGCGGGGGGCGGCCGCCAGCAGGCCGCTCCAGGTGACCGCCTGCCCCAGGCGGCTTATGCCGTAATACAGAATGAGAACGCCCAGGAGCGCGATCATCGCGCCCATGCTGGTCAATACCACGTATTTCCAGGCCGCTTCCAGCGCCTCGGGGCGATCATCATAGGCGACCAGGAAGGCCGAGAAAATCGTCGTCAATTCGATGGCGATCCAGATCGCCGCGAGGTTCGAGACCAGCGGGACCGCGAGCATGGAGGCAAGAAAGATATTGAAAAGCGGCCAGTACTGCCGGTAACGCGGCGGGGTCCCCTCCCCCCGTTCAACCGCCCGCGCTCGCAGATATCCGATGGAATAAAGCGCCGCGGTTACCCCCACGAACGCGACCAGGAGGAGATACAGTGCCGCCGCCGGATCCAGTGAAAGACTCCTGTCCGCCGCGTAAATAATGCCGCCATGCGCGCAGCGGAGGCCGGCGGCTGCAGCCAGCGCCAGCGTCGCGAGAGCGGCCATAAGCGATGTCCACGGTGCAATGCGCGGGCTGGCCAGGGCAACGAGGGCGGCAATACAGGGAATGATGAGGATCAGGGCAAGTGCCATCTCAGCGCCGCTCCCTGAGCTCTGCCAGCAACCCGACCCGCGTCATGCCGGTCACGCGATGGATACTGCGGATGAGAAGGCCGATCACCAGCGCCGCAATGGGGACGTCTACGGCGGCGGCAATCTCGGCAATGATGGAAAGATGGCTCACAATGGAGATCGAGGCGAAGAATGCGCCGCTTTCCATGATCAGCAGCCCCATGAGCTGGGCCACGCCCTCACGCCGTACGGCGACGGTAAAGGCGCCGAAGAGGATCGACATTATCCCGGTCGGAAGGTTGATTGCGGCAAAGGGATGCCCGGTCACGGCGTGTACCAGCGGGCTCGCGGCGACCCATGCGACCAGGGCCAGCACGGCGGCGATGAGGACGGACACCGGAATGGTCAGGACCTGATCCACCTCGCGGCGTTCATAGATCTCGACTCCGGCGGCCCAGCGCAGGACCAGCGGCACGGCGACCACCTTGGTGGTGAAGGTGATCGCGGCAACCCAGGCGAGATGCGGACTATCAAGACCGACGGCCAGCACTATCGCCGAAGCGGTGAGCGCCGATGCATGCAGCATGAACAGATACAGCGTCCCCAGCATCTGGCGGGTGACGATGACGCCCAGCCCGAAGACGACGAACAGGGCGGCAATGGAGCCGTCCAGGGCAAGCGCGATTTCGGGCGTTCCCGGGCTCATGACATACCCACCAGCCGTATGCTCATGGCAAACAGGCAGATGACGAAGGCGGTGGCGAGAAATTCGCTGATGCGAAACAGCCTGAGCTTGGCCAGACTCGTCTCGATCAGCGCCAGTCCGACAGCGAAGAGCAGCATTTTACCCAGCACCTTGGGGATGGCCAGAAAGACGTCTCCCCAGTGCGTCGTGGCCGCGAGTCCCCAGGGCGTGATCAACACATTCAGAAAGACGATGGCCAGGATCATCAGTTTCATGGCACCGGCCCACTTCATCAGGGCCGCACCGGTGCCCGAGTATTCCAGATCCTTGGAGTGGCCGATCATGGCGATCTCGACCTTGCCGGCGGCGCTGTCCACCGGGATCCGTCCTTCATCGGCCAGGATCAGCAGCAGGAAGGCGATGATGACCAGCAGGTGGGCCGGCTGCAGCATGCTCGCCCATGATGCCGCCCACGTGGCGTTGACGATATAGGGGATGGTGGAGTTGGCCACGTAGGAGACGCTGAAAAACACCATCATGAAAACCGGCTCGGCCAGAAAGCCCACCATGCGGGTGCGGCTCGCGCCGACCGGGCCGTAGACGTTTCCGGTATCCATCGCCGCAAGCGCCGCGAAGAAACCGCCGATGGCCATGAGGAAACCGACGGCGACCATATCGCCCATAAAGGCAAAGAAGAGCGGGTAGGCGGTTAGCGCGGGGATCAACAGCACCACGAAGACCGGCATGACGAAGTTGATAATGGGCGCGAAACGGAAAACCCAGGTGGTTTCGCTCGAGACCACTTCGTCCTTGCCGAAGAGTTTGAAAATGTCGCGGTAAGTCTGGAAGATGCTCGGGCCGCGCTTGCCCTGGATGATTTCTTCCAGGCGCTTGATCACGCCTTCCAGCAGCGGCGCAAAGACGAGCAGGAAGAAGACCTGGATCAGGTTGATTAGAAGGTGGGTGACAAGCGGTGACACACGGCACTCCTCTAAGCCATGAGGACTTGCAGTTAATCGAAACCGTCGACAGGAGTTATTAGCCTTTTTATTATGGCGGTTCCGGCAAGTGCCGCGGCGAACCCCTTCGCCAGCCAAGGAGTATAGTCAAACCGCTTAGTTTGTCAACGCGATGTGCAGTGTCGCAATCTTCACCGGACGTGAAGGGGCAGCATCATTTCGTCATTCCAGTTCATGTTCGGTAAGCGGGAAGTCCAGCACGCGTTGCCGGAGTGCGATTTCCGCATCAAAGCAGAGCAATGCGGGATGCAGCAAGCCGCCGGTCCAGTAACGCTCATGGGCAATCAGCCGAGTGCAACAGGCTATATATCCCACCCGGCCGCGCGCCGCCTGTATTATCTGATGTTCATCGGAACGGGAGACGCCGGGGATGGAGTGTCCGGCACAGCCGCGGTGGAACTGCCTGCGCAGTTGTTGAAGTGACACGAGAGGCATCCGCAAAAAAGTATGGTGCAACTGCCGGCTTCGGATCTCCAGTCGTCGGGATTCCTTCTCGACGTCGAAGGAAAGCAGCACGCCGGCAACCCCTCCGCGCAGGCGCCTCAGATAACCGACCATCGCATTGGTTATCCTGGTGACATGGTCGAATATCAGCACGCCGCGCCTTTGATCGGCGGCAAGCCAAAGGCGGCTGCGCGCGCCGCGTCGGGTCGCTTCCGTGTTAACGTGCGGATACGCCTGCGCGAACGCCCGGGTGATATCGTCAAGGCTCGATGTGGCCGTCCACAGCGCGCACGGGGTACCCGTCGCGGCAATCCGCTTTTGCAGCTTCGCGAGCAAAGTTGACTTGCCGCTGCCGAGCGGTCCGCACAGCACGACGTGCTCGCCATGCTGCAATCGTTCGCTTAGTTCGCGTTGTAACTGCCTCAGATCAGCCGAGTCAGGCATTGAACCGATATGGCAATGATGAATTCCAAACGTTCATGCCGACTCGCCTCTCACGAATAACATACATCGACGATCCGGCCGGCGGCCATCCCCGTCCTGTTTCTGTTTCGTAAGATATTTCTTCAAGTCAGCCGCGCAGGGTTGCGACCAGGCGCAACGGCTGGATCAACAGGTCCAGTGCCTCGACGATGTCACGCGCCACGATGTGTGCGGAACGAAGAGCGTCACCGGCGGCGCCTTCGGCCTGCACGACGGCAATACCCAGGGCGGCCTCCTGCAGCATCAGGCGGTCATTGCGGCCGTTGCCTATGCATACCGTGTTCTGAGAGCCGAGTTTCTGTACATGGTCGCGCTTGGCTTCCGCCTGTCCCTGTGTATCCAGGATGGCCAGTCGGATATCCGGAATAGCCGCCAGTTCCGCGCGGGCATTTCCGAATGTGTCCGCCGTCAGGACATGAAGATGAAGGTCGCGCCCCAGAAGGCCGAGTCTCCCGGCCACCCCGGCAAGCAGCCTGCCATCCTGCGCCAGCGTGCCGTTGTAATCCAACACCAGGTGTTCCAGATGCAGCGTGCCGAAGTCGGGGATATCAAGATTCAGCATGTGTCCCTCGTGCACCTAGGTAAAGCATATGTGCATGCAGTATTCATCTGCCGGTGCACGCCATGACGACTTTGTAACGATGACAGGATCGGTAGGCATCATCAGGCGGGTCGTCAGTCCCGTGTTATGCTCGCAGCACCACCGACACCGGACTCTTTAAAACTATGGCGAAACAGTTTCTGTGCCTGGGTGCCATCAACGCCGCGCTGGCGGTGATAATGGGCGCTTTCGCCGCCCACGATCTCAAGGGCGACCTCTCCGCAGTCATGCTGGAGGTCTACCGGACCGGCGTGCACTATCACTTCGTGCATGCCCTGGGCCTGGGCCTGATCGGCCTGCTGGCCCTGCGCCTCCCCTCCTCGGGTCTGCTCAGGGCCGCCGGCTGGGTCATGTTCGCCGGCATCGTGCTGTTTTCCGGCAGCCTCTACGTCCTGGCCCTGAGCCATACCCCCTGGGTCGGCTTTGTGACGCCGTTCGGCGGCCTTGCCTTTATTGTTTCCTGGCTGCTGGTAGCAGTGGCGGCGTACCGGGATCTGTAATAGGGAGTGATCGGCCGGAGATTGACTGGTAATTGGTGAATCGTGAATAGTAAATCGCTGAAACGGGTTTCGTATTACGACTCACGATTCTCTTGTCACTTGTAGCTTATAGCTATATCCGGTACAGCGGTTCCAGCCGACCCTGATCCCCGTCGCCGGATTTGCTGTTCTGCTGCAGCGAGTGTTCGAACGCCTGCCAGAACACCTCGCCCTGCCACTCGTCCCCATTGCGGCTGTACAGGGCCCGGTTCAGACGCCGGATCTCGTCGGCCAGCGCCGGATGGGTACGCCGGCCTATCTCCCCCAGGCTGGCCGGGGGATCCTCGGACCAGTACAGGCGGCCCCAGGCCAGCGTCAGTTCCTTGACCCGGGCCGGGGAATGGCCGAGACAGGCGGCCCTGAGTTCGCGCCGCAGGCGCCGCAGGCTGTCCGCTCCCTGCCCCGCATCCCGTGCCTTGTTTCTCCGCCGCCGTCCGCTCCACCACCAGGCAAGCACCGTGATCAACCAGACCCCCACCAGGGCCAGGCTCAACAGCAGCCAGGGATTGTAACCGCCGCCCGCCTCGGGAGCCGGGTTGGGCGATGGGGGAGCGGACGTGGACTGCTTCGCCGGCGGCTGCACCGGCCCGTTGAGCTTGCCCAGAGGGGCCGGCTTGACATTGCCCAGTCCCCCCTGCCCCGCGCCGCTGCCGCTGCCGGCGGCGGCCGCCACCGTGATGTGACGCTCGGGGAGCGTGGCGTGCTCCATTTTGCCGGTGGCGACGTTCCACCAGGGGACGCTGATGGCCGGCAGCACGTAATCACCGGGCTTCTCGGGGATGAGCGCCGTCTTTTCCACGCGGCTGCCGATGATCCCGTTGCGATTCTTGTCGTCCTTCAGCGCCGGCTGATCGGGATAGGCCTTTAGTCCATCGGGAACCCAGTGCGGAAGCTCGGGCAGCTGGCTGGAAGTCTGCCCACTGGCTGCCCTTGAAACCGGCGGGGATGCCCTTGACGTTCAGGGTCACCTGCGCCGACTGGCGCACCACGGTCTTGGGTGCCGGGCCGAAGGGATCCATCAGGGAAAACGAATTGGGCGCCACCTGGCCCTCGAACTTGACGGGGGAGAGGGTGACGGTGCCGCTGCTCTGGGGATAGACGGCGTATTTGCGCTGTACCACCAGGTAGGACTTGCCGTTCACCCGCGTCTGGTAGTGTTTGTCCGCGTTGAGGTGTTCGATAACGGCATCGCCCTTCTCCACCTTGGGCTCGTCCAGGCTGGCGTTGGCGGTCGGCACAGCGCGATACAGCCTGAGCGTATAAATCACCTGGGCCTGGACATAAGGATGGGTGGTGGAGACTTCAGCCTCGAGGAAGATGTCCGCATCGCTGCTCTGCTGGTCCGGCTGCGACGCCGCCCCGGTGACGGTCTCGTTTGCGGCGGGGCTCAGGTCCGATCCGAAGTGGATGGGCGGAATGGCCAGCTTGCCGGTGTGCCGCGGCAGGACGGTGATGGTCCAGCTCTTGGAGCGCTCAATCTTGCCGTTGATGATGCTGAAGTTGCTGCTCTGGTTGGTGGAGAGGATCTGGAAGTCCTTGCGCAGCGGCGAGAAGTCCGGCGCCCCGTCCACGCCGCCCTTGGCGCTGAAGGTGATCTGGAAAGACTCGTTCACGGAGACCGGGTTGCGGTCCGTCTGCACCTGGATGGCCGCCTTCAGGGCCGGCGGCCAGATCGCGGCCGCCAGGACGAGCAGCATCATGCCGCACAAGGCGGCGCCGGTCCACACAGTTCTATATTGTCTCTTTACCATGTCTTGTCGTTAGCGGAGGAACTTCTCTGGCGCTGCTCATATTGATACTGGAACTTGCGCCGCAGCAGGCCGGACGGATCGTCGGGGATGCGGCGCAACCATTGGTCCACCGCCTGCTGCTGTTCATTCGGCTTCAGGTCCTGCAGGGAGGTGGCGGCTTCCTTAGGCCTCTGGTTTTCCTCTCCCTTTTTCATAGACCCGTTCTGCGGTGATGGTTCCTGCGGCCGGGACTGGCGGGCGCCCTGCTGCTTGTGCTGCTGTTGCTGCGCCTGTTGCCGGTTCTGCCCGGACCGGTCCTGTTTCTGTCTGCCCTGCTGATCCTGCTGATTCTTGCCGCCGTTCTTGCCGGACTTCTGGTTCTGGCCCTGCTTCTGCTTCTTCTGGCCTTTCTGGTTCTGCCCCTGCTGTTGCTGCCGTTTGCGCCGCTGGCGCTTGAGGTAGTCCTCAATGAGTTTCTTGTTGTACTTCGCATCCGCGTGATCGGGGTCCAGCTTCAGCGCCCGGTCATAGGCGTTAATGGCCGCCTGGTAGCGGCCGCTGCGGGCCAGGGCATTGCCCAGATTGTACAGGTTGTCCGCCCCGCCCAGGCCCTTCAGGGACTTGACGGCGCCGTCGTAATCGCCGCTGCGGTATTGCGCCACGCCTTTCCAGGCCGGATCCTTGAACAGTCCTGCGGCCTGCTTGTCCTGCCCCTGCTTGAGAGCCTGCTCGGCGCGCTGATCGCTGCGCAGCCACAGGCTGTCCCAGTCATAGGCCTGGGCCGGCCGGGGCAGCGGCAGCAGCAGGCACGCCAGGACCAGGATATAGCCGCGCCGGAATGCCAGGGCCGCCAGCAGCAGCAGCGGCAGCAGCAGCCACGGCCCCTGCTCCCGCCACACGTCGGTTTTCAGCTTGGTGAGGCTGACGGCGTCTTTGCTGGCGGAACTGAACAGCGGCAGCAGCCGGTTGAGATCGCTGTCGTTAAGCTGCATGCGCAGGTAGATCCCGCCGCCCTCCGACGCCAGTTCGCGCATCGGTCCCTGGTCCAGGGTGGGGATGACGATCTGGCCCTTGTTGTCCTTGAGGAAACACCCGTTCGCCAGGGGGATGGGCGCGCCCTGGCGGGTGCCCACGCCCAGCACCGAGACGCGGTAGCCCTCCCCCTTCAGTTTCTCCGCCACATCCCCCGCTCGCGCCAGATCCACCTCGTCGGTGATCAGCAGGATGTCGCCGCGGCCGGCGCCAGCCTGCTTCAGCAAGTCCTCGGCGTGCTTGAGGGCGAGGTCGGTGCGGTTGCCCTGCACCGGCATGATGTCCGTGGTCAGGGCCTTGAGCTGGGAGGCGATTGTCGCGGTATCGTCGGTCAGCGGCGTCACCGTAAAGGCGTCGCCGGCGTAGGCCAGAAGGGCGGTCTGGCCGTCCGGCCGCCGGTTCAGGATATCCCGGATCTTGTAGCGGGCGCGGCCCAGCCGGCTGGGGCTGATGTCGGCGGCGTTCATGGATCGGGACAGATCCAGGGCGATGACCAGGGCCGATGTGCTGCTGTAGACCGGCTGCGGCAACTTGCTCCACACCGGGCCGGCCAGGGACAGTATGGTCAGCAGTCCGCACAGGGAGGTGAGGATGGCCGGCACCCGGCTGGTGGTGCCCCGCTTCCCGG
>JARRRO010000197.1:0-4125 GCA_037380645.1 Gammaproteobacteria bacterium
CGCCAATTATCTGAAACGCAAGCTGCAGGAGCGGGAGCTGCTGCTCATGACCCACGCCGTGGTGGGCTACCCGTCCCTGGAGGACAACTGGGCCATGCTTGAGTGCATGAGTGAGGCCGGCATCGACATAGTAGAGCTGCAGTTGCCCTTCTCGGAGCCAATCGCCGACGGCCCCCTGTTCATCAAGGCTAACCAGGCGGCCCTGGACCACGGCCTGCACTGGGATGATTATTTCCGCTTCATGGAAAGGGCATCCAGGGCCTTCGACTTCCCGCTGCTGTTCATGGGCTATTACAACAGCGTCTTCCGCATGGGGCACGAGGCCTTCTGCCAGCGGCTCAGGAGCGCCGGCGGCGAAGGCTATATTATCGCCGACCTGCCCACGGAAGAGGCCGGTGACCTGGACGGCTATGCACAAAAGCACGGTCTCGATCCCATTCACATCGTGACGCCACTGAGCTCCGAGGACAGACTCAAGGAGATCGCCAAGACCGCCTCCGGCTTCATCTATTGCGTGGCGCGGCGCGGGGTGACTGGCAGCGAGACCCGCCTCGACAAAAACATCACCGCCTACCTTAAGCGCTGTCGCCGCATCATCAAGCTGCCGCTGGCCCTGGGATTCGGGATCAAGACGGCGGAGCACGTGCGCCAGCTCCGGGGCGCGGCCGACATCGCCATCGTCGGCACCGCCTGCCTGCAGGCCTGGGAGAGCCGGGGCAGGGCGGGTTACCTGGAATTCCTGCAGTCGCTGCACCAGGCCACCGTGTGACCCTTCCCGTCGTAGACTCCAGTTGATGTAAATCAACCAGCCCCTCCAGGTCCTGATCCATACTTTTTCGTATCCGATACCGGGGAGGTTTTCATGAACATCGATAAAGCCGTATTCCGTTTTGCGGGCGCACTGATCCTGATCAGCCTGCTGCTGGCCCATTTCCACAGCGCCTACTGGCTGTGGCTCACTGTCTTCGTCGGCCTCAACATGCTGCAGGCCTCGTTTACCGGGATCTGCCCCCTGGCCATGGTCCTGGCCAGGCTGGGCCTGAAACCCGGCGCGGCCTTCTGCGACAAGACCCCGTCCGATCCACAGACAAATGCAACATGACGCCGCCTGCAGCCTGATGCGGCGGCGGGTACGGACGGCATCGCCGATAACCGTCCTGGGGCTCGCCGCGCTGCTGTTCAGTCAGCTCGCGGCGGGCGCTGCACTGGCCACCGTGGAAGTGCGCAAGGAGACCCTGCCGCTGGAGCGCTATTTCGACGGCACGGTGGAGGCGGTGCATCAATCCACCGTGTCGGCGCAAACCAGCGGTCGCGTGCAGGAGATCCTGTTCGACGTGGGCGACAAGGTACCCGCGGGCGCGGTCATCCTGCGCCTGGTCAGCACCGAGCAGCGGCAGCAGCTGAACCAGGCGGAGGCGGCGCTGGCGGAGGCCCGAGCCAATCTCAAGGTGGAAACCAACAATTTCCAGCGAGCAAAGGAACTGCTGGACCGGCAGCTCATCCCCCGTTCCGAATACGATAAGGCCCAGGGCAGTTACAACGCGGCCAAGGCCCGGGTGGCCAGCGCCGAGGCCGCGCTCAAGTCCGCCCGTGAGCGCCTGTCCTACACCGAGGTGCGCGCCCCCTACGGCGGCATCGTCAGCGCCCGCCACGTTGAACTGGGTGAGGCGGTGCACCCGGGGACGCCGCTGATGAGCGGCTTTGACCCGAACCAGCTGCGCGTGGAAACAGACCTGCCCCAGGCAGTAGCGGCCAAGGTGGCGCGCCTGCGCCAGGCGCGTGTCATTACCGGCGACGGTGGCGCCATCACCCCGGCGCAGCTGATCCTGTTCCCGGTAGCCGATCCGGCCACCGGCACGGTGCGCGCCCGGCTGGAGCTGCCGGAACAGTCCACCGGGCTGTATCCGGGCCAGTTCGTCAAGGTCGCCTTCACCGTCGGCGACACCGAGCGACTGCTGGTGCCCGCCGCCAGCATCGTGCACCGCTCCGAGGTCGCCGGCGTGTACGTGATCCGGGGAAACGACGTGAGCCTGCGCCAGATCCGCCCGGGCAACCGCTTCGGCGACGATGTGGAGGTCCTGGCGGGACTGGAGGCGGGCGAGGAGGTCGCCCGGGACCCGGTGGCGGCGGGGATCTGGATCGTTAATCACAGACAGCAACATGGCCAATGAACCGCTGGGCATCTCCGGCCGGATAGCCAAACGCTTCTACCGCTCGCAGCTCACCCCGGTGCTGGCCCTGGTGGGTCTGCTGCTGGGGATCTTCGCCGCGCTGATCACCCCGCGCGAGGAAGAACCGCAGATCGACGTCACCATGGCCAACGTCATGATCCCCTTTCCCGGTTCCAGCGCTGCCGACGTGGAGAATCTGGTGACCCTGCCCATGGAGCAGGTCCTGGGGGAGATCCAGGGGGTGAAACATATCTATTCCGCCTCCCGCCCCGGCATGGCGGTGCTCACCGTCCAGTACAAGGTGGGCGTGCCGCGCACCGAGGCGCTGGTGCGCCTGTACAACGCCATCTATTCCAACCAGGACTGGCGGCCGGCGGGGCTGCGGGCCGGGCCGGTGCTGGTCAAGCCCAAGAGCATTGACGACGTGTCCATAGTGGACCTCACCCTGTGGACCAAGGATAAACAACGCGGCGCCTTCGATCTGAAGCGCATCGCGGCAGCCCTGGAAACCGAACTCAAGCGCGTGCCCGGTACCCGCGACATCGACACCATTGGCGGGCCGGAGCAGACCGTGCGCGTACTGCTGGATCCGCAGAAACTGGCGGCGCGCGGCCTGTCCATAAACGAACTGCGTCGGGCGCTGATGGCCAGCAATGATGCCGAACAGGCCGGCGCCGTAATCCGCAACGACCGCTACATCCCTGTCCAGGCCGGGCAATTCCTGTCCAGTCCCGACCAGGTCGCGAAACTGGTGGTCGGCATGCACAACGGACGCCCCGTCTACCTGCAGGACGTGGCCGATATCCAGTCCGGCCCCGCCGAGAACAGCAATTATGTCTGGGACGTCCCGGCGGGCAGCAAGGCTTCGTACCCGGCAGTCACCCTCGCCATCGGCAAGAAACCCGGGGAGAACGCGGTGCACATCGCCGACCAGGTATTGCAGCGCGTAAACCAGCTCAAGGGGACGTATATCCCGGATGGGGTCAATGTCAGCGTCACCCGCAATTACGGTGTCACCGCCAATGACAAGGCCAATAAGCTGATCCAGAAACTGGTGTTCGCCACCGTCTCGGTGGTGCTGCTGGTGCTGTTTACCCTGGGCCGGCGCGAGGCGGTGGTGGTGGGCGGCGCCGTGATACTGACCCTGGCCCTGACCCTGTTCGCCTCCTGGGCCTGGGGTTTTACCCTGAACCGGGTATCCCTGTTCGCCCTGATCTTTTCCATCGGCATCCTCGTGGACGACGCCATCGTGGTGGTGGAGAACATCCACCGCCACCGCATGCTGGAAGGAAAATCCCTGCTCGAGGTCATTCCCGCCGCCGTCAACGAGGTGGGAGGACCGACCATACTGGCCACGTTCACCGTGATTGCCGCCCTGCTGCCCATGGCCTTCGTCACCGGGCTCATGGGGCCGTATATGAGTCCCATCCCCATCAACGCCTCCATGGGCATGCTGCTGTCCCTCATCGTCGCCTTCAGCGTCACCCCGTGGCTGTCCCTGAAGCTGCTGCCTGCCCACGCGGCGGCGGCCGGCCACGACACCGAGTCCAAGGAGGAAAGCCGGCTGCACGCCTTCTTCGCCCTGATCATGGGGCCGTTTCTGGGGGCCGAACACCGTCGCAACCGCTGGCTGCTGGGCGGCGCCCTCATCGTACTGATCCTCGCGGTCATGGCCCTGCCGGTATTCAAGCTGGTGATCCTCAAGATGCTGCCCTTCGATAACAAGAGCGAGATGCAGATCGTGGTGGACATGCCGGAGGGCACTCCGGTTGAACGCACCAACGCCGTGCTGGCCGAGATGGCGGATTATCTGCGCAGCGTCCCCGAGGTGACCAACATGCAGGGCTACGCCGGCACGGCATCACCCATCGGCTTCAACGGCCTGGTGCGCAAGTATTATCTGCGCCTGCAGCCCAACCAGGGGGACCTGCATGTGAACCTCAAGGGCAAGCAC
>JARRRO010000198.1:0-4987 GCA_037380645.1 Gammaproteobacteria bacterium
GGCCGCGTGCATGAGCCGGATGCGCTCCCACGGGTCTTCCCTGAAGTAACGCACCGCCACGGCCATGTGGGTGCTGGAGGTGAAATCCAGGGCCTTGAAGCCGACCCGGTTGATGACGGGGGCGATGGCCAGGATCTGCCGGGTGGAAAGGCCCGTGGCCCCCCACAGGCTCTGGTTGCCGTCGCGGACGGATACGTCCACCAGCCGTATGTCTGTCATTTCAATCTCCTCCCGCGGCAACACCGCGGACGCCGGCGATGAAGTCATTGAAGAAGGCGGTATCGACGCCGCCCTTCCTGAATCCCGCGTCCTCCATGAGTGCCGCGTGCATGGCGATGTTGGTAGCCACGCCTTCCAGGCGGCAGTTATGCAGGGCCTTTGCCATGTTAGTGATCACCGTCTCCCTGTCGGTTCCGGCGACGATGAGCTTGGCCAGCAGCGAATCATAAAACGGCGTCACTTTGCTGCCGTTCTCGATGTGGGTGTCGATGCGTATGCCTTCTCCCGCCGGAAACACCGCCCGGGTAACAGTGCCGGGGCAGGGCTGGAAGTCCCGGCCGACGTCCTCGGCATTGATGCGGCATTCCATGGCGTGGCCGTGGAAGGCAATCTGTTCCTGGGATAGACGCAGGGACCTGCCCTCGGCCACGGCGATCTGTTCCGCCACCAGGTCCACACCGGTGATCATCTCCGTGACCGGGTGCTCCACCTGGATGCGGGCGTTCATTTCCAGAAAATAGAACTCGTTGCGATCGCAATCCACCAGAAACTCCACCGTGCCGGCGCCCCGGTAATGCAGGTGTTCCCCCAGCGCCACGGCGGCCGCATGCATGTTGCTGCGCAGTTTATCAGCCAGGTTGGGGGCGGGCGCTTCCTCCACCAGTTTCTGGTAGCGGCGCTGCACGGAGCAGTCCCTGTCTCCCAGGTGAATGACGTTCTCGTCATCGCCCAGCAGCTGCACCTCCACGTGGCGGCCGGAGGCGACGAAGCGTTCCAGATAGACGCGGCTGTCCCCGAAGGCGGCGTCCGCCTCAGCCACTGCCATGGCCATGCTCTCCGCCATGGCCGCGTGGTCGTGCACCTGCTTCATGCCCCGTCCACCGCCGCCGCCCACGGCCTTGATCAGGAGGGGATAACCGATCTCGTCCGCCAGCTTCACCGCCTGGCTCTCGTCCTCCACGGCGGCGCCGGGCACCACCGGCAGGCCCGCTTCCAGGGCGTGCTGGCGCGCCCGCAGCTTGTCGCCGAGGGCCTGCAGCTGATCCTCCGTGGGGCCGATGAAGATCACACCGGCCTCCCTGAGGGCCCGCGCCAGCTTCACGTTCTCGGAGAGAAAACCATAGCCGGGATGGAGGGCGTCGGCGCCGGCGGCCACGGCGGCGCCGACCACCGCCTCGACGTTGAGATAACTCCCGGCCGACTGGGCGGGGCCGATGCACACGGTCTCGTCGGCGAGGCGGGCGGGGATGCTGTCGAGGTCCGCCTCAGAGGCGGCCAGGATGGATTCGATGCCCAGGCGGCGGCAGGTGCGGATCACCCGCGCTGCGATCTCGCCGCGGTTTGCTATTAGCACCTTGCGAATGGGTTTGGGGCCGGGGATCATTACCTTTCGAACTTTATTGAACTTGCATGGCGTGCAGGTGATTCGTGAATCGTATACGGCGTGTTACGTTACTTTCAGAATATGCACAATTCACGATTCACGATTAACGATTTATCTTCTTTTCCGGTTTTACGCGCATAAGGACCTGCCCCTGTTCCACGGCCTCGCCGTTTTCAACGCAGATCTCCTCGATTTGGCCCTTTGCCTCCGCGCGTATGGAATTCATCAGCTTCATGACCTCGATGATGGCGATGATCGTATCGTCCTGCACCCGGCTGCCCACCTCTACGAAGGGATCGGCGCCCGGCTTTGGCGCGCGGTAGAAGGTACCCATCATGGGAGCAGGGATATCGACCAGGCCGTCGGCGGAGGGTTTGCCCTCGGTACCCGCCGGTTGGGCGGTCTCGGCGGGGGGATTCTCCGACGTCTCCTCGATCCGGGGTTCGATCAGGGTCTGCGCCTCCCGGGTCCAGCCGCCGGCGCCGCTGCGGCGCAGGGTGAGCCTGAAGCGATCCGTCTCCAGGTGCAGTTCGTCGTAGGGAGAGGAATCCAGCAGCTGCAGGATCTCCTGCACGTCCTCGTCGCTCAGGACCATGCCGTCACCGCTTGCGGCCGCTGAGCAGGGCGAAGACGTGGTCCTGGGGCCTGGCCGCGGGTTTGGCTACGGGCTGTTCGGCGTCGCGGCCGGCCCAGACGGTCTCCGGCCGGCTCTGCAGCAGATAGATCGCCCCGTCTCCGTCCATGGCCCATTCGATGTCCTGGGGCGAGCCGTAGTGCTTTTCTATGCGCTTGCCTATGCCGGCCAGCTCGGCGATTTCCTCATCGGACAGACAGGGTTTGCTGCGTTGATCGTCCGGGACGGTCTGATCCCTGACGCCGCCGGTCTTAAGGTCCGGGACGTGCTGCACGGTCTTGTCGGCCACGTCGCGTTTCATGATCTCCCCGGTGACCTTGTTAACCACGTACTTGTCGGGGGTGACTTCGCCGCTGACGATGCACGAGCCCAGCCCCCAGCTGCCTTCTATGGTGATGACTGAACGATCGCCGGTGGTGGGACTGCGGGTGAACATGACGCCGGAGCAGCGGGCATCCACCATACGCTGGACCACGACGCTCATGGCCACGTGCGCCTCCGGCAGGTTCAGACGCTGGCGGTAGTGGATGGACTCGGTACTGTACAGGCTGGACCAGCAGGTGCGCAGCCAGCGTATCACCTCGCCTTCGCCGCTGACCCAGAGGAAGGTGTCCTGCAGGCCGGCGAAGCTGGCCTCCTTGCTGTCCTCGCTGGTGGCACTGGAACGCACCGCCACGGGCACCGCTTTCTCGTCCCCGCAGAGTTCGCTGTAGGCGGCGGTGATGGTGGCTGACAGTTCCGCGGGCAGGTCCACGGAAGCAATACGCTCGCGTATCTCCGTGCTGGCCTTGCGGGTCGCTTCCAGTTGATCGGGCTCCAGTTCCTCTATGCGGCGGCGGATGTCGCCGTCCGGGTCCATGGCCTCGATGAAGGCCTCGAAGGCGGCGGTGGTGACGATAAAACCGGGCGGCACCGGGATCCCGGCCCGGGTCAGTTCCCCCAGGCTGGCGCCCTTGCCACCCACGCTGGGCACGTCCTCGATTCCTATCTCATCGAACCAACGAATGAGTGATTCAGTATGCTCTGTCATAGTGCAACTCTGCCGAAGCTGTTTTGAACAACAAAGAATATGATCTCGCAGAGACGCGAAGGCGCCAAGAAAAGATATTGAATATCTTATTTTTTAGTCTTGGCGTCTTTGCGAGAGATATTCTGCTCTCTGTGATCTCTGTGGCAAATCTGTTTATTCGAGAATTGTCACGATGCCGGAATCGCCGTCCACGCGCAGCCTCTGGCCGGTCTTGATGCGATGGGTGGCCTGTCCGGTGCCCACTACGGCGGGCATGCCGTATTCCCGCGCCACGATGGCGGCGTGGGACATGGTCCCGCCTATGTCGGATACCGCCGCCTTGATCTTGCCGAACACCGGCGCCCAGCTGGGATTGGTTACCGGGCAGACCAGGATCTCCCCCTCCTGCATGAGTCCGATGTCGTTGACGTTTTTCAGCACCCGCGCCGTACCTTCCACCACGCCCGGCGAGGCGGCATAGCCGTTGATCTCGTTCTCGTCCAGTTCTTCCGGGTCCCGCGCCCAGGACGCCAGGGTCTCCGAGGTGATGCCCCATAACATCTGCAGGGCCGGGTCCTCGATGCTCTCCGGGATGGGGCCGAGCGCGGGCGGCGCCGACCAGTCTGCCAGTTTCTCCAGGATCTGCTTGCGCCGGGTGATGACGGGTTTCCAGTGATCGGCGGCCACCGGCGGCGAACCCGCCGCCCAGGCGGTCATGACCGTGGACAGGGCCAGCATCGCCTCGCTGTAGTGCAGGTGGAAGATGTCGTCCGCCTCGTCCACCACATCGTAGCGCTGGAGCAGCTGGCCGAATTCCCGGATCTTCTTGAAGAAGCGCGTGGTGTACCAGTGTTCGCAGTAGAACTTGTGGTTTTCCTCGTTCCAGCTCAGGTGGTGGTGGTAGAAGCCGTCGCCGGTGGAGATGTTGAACCAGGGCTCCCTGGACTTGTCCAGCTCGGCCAGCCACTTGTCTCCTTCCTTGCCCTGCTTGCCGATGGCGTCCATCATATTCTGAGGATCGCCTTCCTCCACGAACAAATCGTCGATGCCCAGCTCAACCGCCAGCTTGGCCAGCCTCTTGAGTTCATCGTCGGGCCGGAACATGGTCACATCGATGCCGGAAACCATGCGCGAGACCGTCTGGTCGGCGATCTCGGGGAAGGCCTGCTTGCAGAACTGGAAGAACACCACGTAGGCGCCGTAGCCCAGCATCAGCATCTCGAAGTGATGCATCCACATCTTGGTGTAGCCTTCGATGCAGCGGTGGAAGGCCTCGCGCACGTAGTGGTTCTGGGCGATGCCCCTGGCCTGCATGACCACGTCCTCGTCGTCGAACTCCGGCAACTCCGGCACCTCGATGGCGTCGATTTCCCGGATCAGGCTGAGGATCCGCTCCTGCCACTCCTTGTAAATGTCATCCCAATTCTCGTAGTAGTGCCCGGCGCGCTTCTGGAATACCGCCAGGCGACGCTCGATCTCTGCAGGATCGGTGACCGTGTTGGCGGTGATGTAGATGCGGCCATTGATGATGCGGTGATCGACGCCGAGGGCCGTGGGGAAGGCGAACACGCGGGAGGTAAAGGCGCCCATGCCGTGGTAGGGCACCTCCGCGGTGATGATGTCGAAGGCCGGCATGGGTTCCGGGAAATGCATGGAGTTGTAGAACCAGAAGCGCTGGTCATCCTCGGGCTGGAACCGGGTGTAATAGGGATACATGTCCTGCCAGCCCTCGGTGCCGGGG
>JARRRO010000199.1:0-7736 GCA_037380645.1 Gammaproteobacteria bacterium
ATAATGCTTTTAACTCTGTGCCCTCTGTGGCTTAAATAATGGGGTAACATGTTGATAAGCGACAAAAAGCGGGTAAGCCGCTGCTATTCCATCTCGGACCTGCGCCGGCTGGCGAAACGTCGCCTGCCACGGCCCATGTTTGATTATATGGACGGCGCCGCCGAGGATGAGGTAGCCCTGCGCAACAACAGCGCCGCATTCGGCGATTGGCAGCTGGTCCCCCGCGTGCTGGTGGACGTCGCCGGTATCGACATGACAACGGAGGTCATGGGCCAGAAGCTGGAGCTTCCCGTTGTACTCTCCCCCACCGGCTGGAACTGCCTGTTTCACCACCGCGGCGAACTGGCCGTGGTCGAGGCGGCCGCGAAAGCGGGCACGATCTATTCCCTTTCCTCCATGGCGTCCTTCGACATCGAGACCGTGGGTGCGGCCAGTGACGGTCCCAAGTGGTTTCAGATCTACGTCTGGAAGGATCGATCGGTAGTGAAGGAGTTCATCCAGCGCTGCCGGGAGGCCGGTTACAAGGGTTTATGCCTGACCGTGGACCTTCCCACCCTGGGTCGGCGCGAGCGGGACCTGCGTAACGGCATGACGATTCCGCCGCGCCTGACACTGGGATCCCTGCTGGACATCGGCCTGCATCCCTACTGGTGGTGGCATATGCTCACCTCACCGCCCATGACCCTGGCCAATGTCGTAGGGAAAGCGGGGGAATTGAATGATGTGGTAACCCTTACAAGCTACGCCAATGACCAGCTCGATCCCTCCGTCACCTGGGATGATCTGGACTGGATGATAGAGGAATGGGGCGGACCGTTCGCCGTCAAGGGTATCGCCTGCGCCGCCGACGCCGTTCGGGCGGCAGAGGCCGGGGCAACCGGGATCATCATTTCCAACCACGGCGGCAGGCAACTGGATCAGGCGCCGGCACCCATCGAGGTTCTGCCGGAAATCGTCGACGCTGTCGGCGGCCGCGCCGAGGTGATCCTGGACGGCGGTGTCCGCCGGGGCTCGGACGTGGTCAAGGCCCTGGCCCTGGGCGCGAAGGTTTGCATGATAGGGCGTGGCTATCTGTACGGCCTTGGCGCGGGCGGCCTGGCCGGTGTGGAGCGGGCGCTTGAATTACTGCGTGATGATATCAGGCGGACCCTGATGCTGGTGGGCTGTTCCTCGGTCAGGGAACTGAACCGCAGCCATGTCCGCCGCAGACGGGACTGATTACTCTGCCGCCCTGGCGTAGATCTTCTGCACGGCCGCTCCCGTGATCATGGGCGCCGGCTTTGCAATCCCGTAGCCCTGGACGTAGTCGATACCCACCTCCTTCATGACCTCGAGAATATCCTGGTTTTCCACGAATTCGGCGATGGTCTTCTTGCCCATGACGTGGCCGATGTCATTGATGGATTTCACCATCGCCAGATCGAGAGGATCGTGAAGAACGTCCCTTACGAACTGGCCGTCTATCTTCAGATAGTCGACAGGCAGGTTCTTGAGATAGGCGAAAGATGACAGGCCGCTACCGAAATCGTCCAGGGCGAAGCGGGCACCCATCTTCTTCAGCGCCTTGATGAATTGGGTTGCGTAGGTCAGGTTGGCGATGGCCGCCGTTTCGGTCACCTCGAAGCAGAACTTGTGCGGATCGATGCCGCTGCTCTCAAAATGCTCGATAATATATTTCAGCAGTTCGTCATCACTCAGGGACTGGCCGGAAAGGTTGATGGAGCACATGGACAGCGACTCGAATCTGGTCGGATCCTGTGAATACCAGTTGAGAATGGTGGAAATGACCCAGCGGTCAATGCGCGGAGCGAGATTGTAACGTTCAGCGGTTGGCAGGAAGGCGTCGGGGGAAATGATGTTGCCGTTTTTGTCCTGAAACCGGACAAGCAGCTCGAAGTGTTCCCCCGTCTCGGCGGTGTCCTGAATGGGCATGACCGCCTGGGCCCACAGTTGCAGGCGGTTCCCCCTCAATGCCTCATTGATGCGGGAGAGCCACTGCATTTCGCCGTGGCGTCTGGCCAGTTCCTCGTCATCGGGATGGTAGACATGGATGCGGTTCCTGCCCTTGTCCTTGGCAGTATAACAGGCCGTGTCCGCACGCCGCAGCAGATCCGTAGTGGTCTCACTGGTCCAGTCCAGGGCAACCAGTCCGATGCTGACGCCGACGTTGAAGGTGTTGTCTTCCCAGCGAAAACGGAAGTCCTGTATTGCCTGGCGGATAGCGTTGGCGACCCGTTGCGCCTGCTGCAGGTTACAGTTTTCCAGCAATATGGCGAATTCGTCGCCGCCCAGGCGAGCGAGCACGTCATGTTTGCGTACATTGTTTTTGAGGAGATAGGCCAGTTGCCGCAGCAGTTCATCGCCGGCGATATGACCGCAACTGTCGTTGACCACCTTGAACTGATCCAGGTCCATGAAACACAGGGCGTTTTCGGTGTGTTTCGTCCGGGCCATGACGATGGTCCTGTGCAGGTGGCTCTGGAACTCGCGCCGGTTGACGAGGCCGGTGAGGGGATCGTAACTGGCTTGGTAGGAAAGCTGCTGCGCCAACTCGTAGGCCTCGGTGACGTCCAGCAGGGCGCTGCAGACGACCAATTCCCCCTGCAGCATAATCGAGCGGGCGCTGAGGGACAGGCAAATGTCGGAGCCGTCCCTTTTCTTCAGCATAATCTCGTGGCCGAGGAGCTGTCCTTCATTTTTCAGCAGTTCCAGCAGTTCCTGCCGTGTCTCGGCCGAATCGAACAGTTCCGGCAGAGTGCGGCCGATGATGTCTTCGGGTTGCTTATCGAACAGCGTCTCCACCTGACTGTTGGCGTACAGGATGCTGCCGTCGCTCAAGCGGCTGATAACCATGGCGACGGGCGAGGTGTCAGCGATGACCCGGAACCGTTCCTCGCTCTCGCGCAGGGCCTTTTCGATCCGAAGCCTGTCGGTAATATCCCGCGCTACGGCGCAACTGAACCGCTCACCCTCGAACTCCAGCACCCTGGCCTGTATCTCCACGGGGAAAGTGACGCCATCCTTGCGGTGATGGATGGATTCAATGAAATGGGGCACGCCATCCGCATAATTGTCCCAGTAATTCAGGTCCTCCCTGATGCGTGTGACATCGGGATTGATATCCGTGAGATTGAGGAGCAGAAGTTCCTCCCGGGAATAGCCCAGCGAGTCGCAGGCGGTCTGGTTGGCGTAAAGGATATCGCCCTTGTGGTTTGAGAAGATAATCGCATCGCCGGCGTTTTCGATGGCGAACTGGGTGAACAGCATCTGCCTTTCTGTCTGTTTTCGCTCGGTGATGTCATGATTGAAGGAACATCCGAATTCATAGTTACCGTAGCTCACATTGGTGGCGGTGACTTCGACCGGAAAGATGGAGCCGTCTTTGCACTTATTGCGGCTCTCGAAAGTCTTGAGATTGCCGGCTTTGACCTCGGGATAAATCTGCTCCCACACCTCCGGCGTTACATCGGAGTCTATATCCCAGACCTTCAGACTCGTCATTTCATCGTAGCTGTAACCCAGGGTCTCGCAGGCGGTTTTGTTGGCATAGGTGATATCGCCGCTGCGGTTATAGAGGTAAATGCTGTCATTGGCATTATCGATGACGAAGCGGAATTCCTCCATGGTCCGCATGGCCTGTTTGCGCTCGGTGATATCGCGGACGAAGGAGCATGCATATGCACTCCCTTCGAGTTCCGTGAGTTGCGTGCTTATCTCCACCGGTATCATCGTGCCGTTCTTTTTCCGTCTCATTTACGTAATAGAATTCCCCGTCCTTGTTGCAGAGATAAATGGCATCGGTGGCGTTGTCGATGGCAAACTGAAGTTGTTCATTCTTACGCAGAGTCTCCTTGCGCTCCGTAATATTGCGGACGAAGGAAATTCCCAGTTCCTCGCCACCCATGCTGAAGGCGCAGTGAGTCCCCTCGACAGGGAAAGTACTGCCGTCCTTGCGCTGATGAACTGATTCGAAGATGACACTATCTCCCGCTACAGCTTCCTTCCAGCGCTGTTCTGCCAGGGCCAGGCGCTCCTCGGATGCGTTTAGAAGCGGATCGATGTCGCGGATGCTCATGCCGCGCAATTCTTCAGCGGTGTAGCCCAGTTCCTTTTCGGCGCTGCGGTTGGCAAAGCGTAGATTTCCATGTTTGTCGAAGATATAGACGGCGTCGGTGGCGTTATCAACAGCAAATCGCAGTTGTTCCGTCTCTTTCTCGATCTTCCTGCGGTCGGTGATGTCCCGGACGATGGAGCAGGAGACTTCAACGCCGGCGATGTTGGCAACGTTGAAACTGATTTCAACGGGAAAACTGGATCCATCCTTGCGACGATGAAGACTTTCGATAATCTGCATTCCCTTTTTGCGGGACTTGATAAAGGACTCCCGGATCTGGGCCGCCGTCAGGGACGGATTGAGATCCCTGATGTTCATGCCGGTCAGTTCATCGATGGTATAGCCCAGTGCACTGCAGGCGCTGTTGTTTGCGTACAGGATATTTCCATCGATATCGTTGATGAAGATCTCGTCAACGGCGATGTGGTCGACGGCGGCCCTGACCAAGTCGATGTCAGGAAGGTTTTGCCCAGGAGGAGATAGGTGGGGAATTCTGAACATCTGTCAATTAACCACAGATCGGTGCTGAACGCCGAGGCCGGATTTTCCCGTTCCCGGATCGTACGGGATAAGCACCGCAAACGAGAGACGGCCGTCGCCGGTGAGAAAACGGCAGACCACATCTCCCGTCCGTCCGGAAAGGTTCATATCAGCCATCGCGGGGACCCCTGCTTATTGTTTCAATCGTAACCCGCCTGCAGAACGGGAATGACTTTTCACCTGTATATCATAGTGCCGGGAACAGGTACAGGAACCGGTACAGGAACCGCGGGCCGGTTGTCACCTGTGGAAGCAACGTTCATCGAGCTTCCCTCCTTGCCAGCCGGGACACCCATGTTATCGAGAACGATTCTCACAGAAAAGGCGGCCATTTTTTGCCTCGATGGCTGTAACCCAATGTGGCCATCGGCAAAGGGCGATAACAAGATCAGGCGGTATCCGGCCAGAAGTTCAGCTCTATCTTGACCCCGTTGGGATCCTCCAGGAACAGCTGCTGCAGCCCCCCTCCGGGGACAATGTTTTGATTCACCTCGATCTTCATGTCTTTCAGTCTTGCCAGCATCGCATCGTAGTCGGTCCCGGTAAAGGCGATATGATCCACGGGGCCGGTTCCCGCAGTGCGTTCCGAGACGGGGATGCCAAGGGAATGGGAATGGGCGGTATAGGTCTCCCATTCGGCGATATGGATGCACGGCGTGTCACCCAGGTAGACCCAGTAGCCGGGAAATCCCAGCGGCGGGCGGAAGCCGGTCTCCATGCCCAGCGCCTGACAATAAAAGTCGCGGGTGGCGTCGATGTCGTCGGTGAGGACGAGGAAATGTTCCATCCTGTTCAGACCCATGGCTTACCTCCGGCGTAGTATGCAGATTAACGGGTGCGGTGCGGCGGCGCCGGTCCTGCGAAGACGGGAATGCTGTATGAAGATCCGGCGGCCTTTTCCCGACCGCCGGACGCGGATCAGGGAACGGCCCCTTCCGTCTCTTCCTCCACGATTTGGATCTTCAGATCGTCATCCTCCTCCATGACGATCACATGGCCACCGTGTTCGAGCTTGCCGAACAGCAGCTCCTCGGCCAGGGCCTTCTTGATCTTGTCCTGGATGAGCCTGGCCATGGGACGCGCGCCCATGACCTTGTCGTAGCCGTGCGTGCCCAGCCACTGACGGGCGGAATCATCCACTTCCATGGTTACCTTCTTGTCATCCAGTTGCGCCTGCAGCTCCACCAGGAACTTGTCCACCACATTCTGGATGGTCTCCTGATCCAGGGGGTTGAACTCGATGATGGCGTCGAGACGGTTGCGGAACTCCGGACTGAAGGTCTTCTTGATGATCTCCATGGCGTCCGCGGTGTGATCCTGGGGGGTGAAGCCCACTGACGGCCGGCTGATGCGTTCAGCGCCGGCGTTGGTGGTCATGACGATGATCACGTTACGGAAGTCAGTCTTGCGCCCGTTGGTATCCGTCAGGGTGCCGTGATCCATGACCTGCAGCATGAGGTTGAAGACGTCGGGGTGCGCTTTTTCCATCTCGTCCAGCAGCAGGACGCAGTGCGGCTTCTTGTTGACGGCGTCGGTCAACAGTCCTCCCTGGTCGAATCCCACATAGCCCGGCGGGGCGCCGATCAGGCGTGACACGGTATGCCGCTCCATATATTCCGACATGTCGAAGCGCACCAGGTCAATGCCCATGATACGAGCCAGCTGACGAGTGACCTCGGTCTTGCCGACGCCGGTGGGACCGGCGAACAGGAAGGCGCCTATGGGGGTCTGGGGATTGCCCAGCCCGGAACGGGACATCTTGATGGCCGAGGCCAGGGTGCCGATGGCCTCATCCTGACCGAATACCACCATCTTCAAATCGCGCTCCAGGAATTTCATCACGTCCTTGTCGGAGGTGTTGACGGTCTTGGGCGGGATGCGGGCGATCTTGGCCACGATGTTCTCGATGTCACCCACGCCTATGGTCTTTTTGCGCCGTGACGGCGGCATCAGGCGTTGCGAGGCGCCGGCCTCGTCGATGATGTCGATAGCCTTGTCCGGCAGGTGCCGGTCATTGATGTAGCGATCGGTCAGTTCCACCGCTGCGCGCAGGGCCTGGTTCGTGTACTTGACCTTGTGGTGCTCCTCGAACCGGGATTTCAATCCCTGCAGGATCTTGACGGTCTCCTCGGTGGATGGCTCGGTCACGTCGATCTTCTGGAAACGGCGTGACAGCGCCCGATCCTTCTCGAAGATGCCGCGGTATTCCTGGTAGGTGGTCGAGCCGATGCACTTCAGATCGCCGGAGGCGAGCACCGGCTTGATGATGTTGGAGGCGTCCATGACTCCGCCGGAGGCGGCGCCCGCCCCGATGATGGTATGGATCTCGTCGATGAACAGGACGGATCCTTCCTGTTTCTTGAGCTGGGCGATCACGGCCTTCAGCCGCTTCTCGAAATCACCGCGGTATTTGGTGCCGGCCAGCAGCGCGCCCAGGTCGAGGGCGTAGATATTGGCGTTTTCCAGCACCTGCGGGACCTCGCCGTCTACGATCTTCTTGGCCAGGCCTTCGGCGATGGCGGTCTTGCCGACCCCCGCTTCGCCCACGTACAGGGGATTGTTCTTGCGCCGCCGGCACAGGATCTGAATAGTCCGCTGCAGTTCCAGCTCGCGTCCGATGAGGGGATCGATCTTGCCCAGCCGGGCCTGTTCGTTGAGATCGGTGGCGTAGGCCTGGAGAGGGTTGCTGCCGGCCTCCTCGGTGCGGGCTTCCTCCTCCACCGCGGAATCGGGGGTGATGTTCTGCTCCTCCTCCGGCACCTTGGCTATGCCGTGGGAGATGTAGTTGACCACGTCCAGCCTGGCGATGTTCTGCTTACTCAGGAAGTAGGCGGCGTGGGATTCACGCTCGCCGAAGATGGCGACCAGCACGTTGGCGCCGGTCACCTCCTTCTTGCCCGACGACTGCACGTGGAACACGGCCCGCTGCAGGACGCGCTGGAAACCAAGGGTCGGCTGCGTCTCCCTTTCATCTTCATCAGGCAGGATGGGGGAGTTCTCGCGTATGAAGCGGCTGAGGTCGTCATGCAGGACGTTGAGGTTCGCGCCGCATGCCCTCAATACCTTGACGGCGGAGGGGTTG
>JARRRO010000200.1:0-5867 GCA_037380645.1 Gammaproteobacteria bacterium
ACCTCCTGGATGCGCGGGGTGCGAAAGGAACGGGCCCGGGCCAGGAGATAGATGGATTCCAGAAACGCGGTCTTGCCACCGGCATTGCGCCCGGCGAAGACATTCAACCCGGGACAGGCTTCAACCCTGACCTGTTCCAGATTCCTGACTTGCCCTACCTGCAACCATTCCAGGCGCATCAACGACCTGTTACAGCCGCATGGGCATCACGACATACTTGCATTCCGCGCTGTTCTCCGGCAGCAGCAGGCAGCTGCTGTTCGGGTCATTGATGGTGACATACACCTTGTCTGTCTTAATAATATTAAGCGCATCAAGGAGATAGGATACGTTAAAGCCTATCTCCAGCTCCGGCCCGCCGTATTCCACCCCAAGCTCCTCCTCGGCCTCTTCCTGCTCGGGGTTGTGGGCGATGGCGCGTAGCCGGCCCTCATCCAGCAGCAGCCGTACCCCCCGGTATTTTTCATTGGAAAGGATGGAGACCCGGGACAGGCTCTGGTGCAGGGCACCTTTGTCGGCGATCACCGGATACTTTCCTTTTTCCGGGATGACCCGGACGTAATCGGGAAACTTGCCGTCGATGAGCTTGCTGGTGAACTGCAGGCCGTTCATCCGGATCTGCATGTGATTGGCGCTGATCCGGACGGATAACTCCTCATCCGTTTCCTCCAGCAGACGGATAAGTTCCTGTACGCCTTTACGCGGGACGATGATCTGAACGGGTTCCTTGAGTTCGACCGTATGGGTGGTGTCGCACAGGGCCAGCCGGTGCCCGTCTGTGGCCACGGCGCGCAGCTTGCTCCCGTCCAGTTCCAGTAGCAGGCCGTTAAGATAATAACGCACGTCCTGGTGGGCCATGGCAAACGCGGTTTTTTCCAGGAGCTGTTTCAGGGTTTGCTGCGGCAGGGAGAACTCCACCAGGGGGGAGGCTATTTCCACCAGGGGATATTCCTGCGCCGGCAAAGTGGAGAGGGTAAAGCGGCTCTTGCCCGAGGCCACATTCACCCTGTCTCCAGACGTTTCCATGCTGATATCCGCCCCCTCGGGCAGGGCTCGGCAGATATCCAGTAGCTTTCTGGCAGGCAGGGTGATGTCCCCGCTGTCCTTCCAGGCGCCGTCCACGGAGGCGACCAATTCCACTTCCATGTCGGAAGCGGTCATAGTCAGGCGTTCGGGAGTGACCGAAAGCAGGAGGTTGGACAGGATGGGCAGCGTCTGCCGTCTTTCCACCACACCGTTGACGATTTGCAGGATCGGAAGAAGTTCTTGCCTTTTAATAGTAATTTTCATTTATAAACCTATATTATCTTTATTACGCCTCTGTAAGTCTGTGGAAAACAGATTTTTCCTTTAAATATCATTTAGATAGGAGGGCATTGCCCCGCTCCTCGCTTGTGGATAAGTTTTGCCATCTTGTGAATGGATTGCGGCAATCACCCTTGTCCACGCCGCCTTTGCTACTTATCCACAGCTAACTGCTCAATATATTAGCAAGGTTGTTGTAATCTTCCTCGATCCGGTTTTCCGCCTGTCTGAGCTCCGCGATCTTGCGGCAGGCGTGCAGCACGGTGGTATGATCGCGCCCGCCGAAGGCGTCCCCTATTTCGGGCAGGCTGTGGCTGGTCAGTTCCTTGGCCAGGGCCATGGCGATCTGCCGGGGTCGGGCGACGGAGCGGGTGCGCCGCTTGGACAGCAGGTCGGAGACCCGGATCTTGTAGTATTCGGCAATGGTTTTCTGGATATTCTCCAGGGTGATCTGCTTGTCCTGGATCAACAGCAGGTCTTTCAGCGCCGTCTGAGCGAACTCCAGATTGATCATCTGGCCCGTCAGGTTGGAATTGGCGATGACCCGGTTCATGGCGCCCTCCAGTTCGCGCACATTGGAGCGGAAGCGCTTGGCGATGAAGAACGAGACAACGGGACTTCAGCCTCTCCTCCAGGCCGTTGACCTCTTTCGGGTAACGGTCGCAGGTGAGGACGATCTGGTGCTGTCCCTCCAGCAGGGCGTTGAAGGTGTGGAAGAATTCTTCCTGGGACCGCTCCTTGCCGGCGAAAAACTGAATATCGTCGATGAGGAGGGCGTCGAGCGACCGGTAATAGCGTTTGAACTCGTTGATGGCGTTGTGCTGCAGGGCCCTCACCATGTCCGCCACGAAGCGCTCGGAATGCAGATAGGCGATGTTGGCACCGGGCTTGTAACTCTGAATAGCATGGCCGATGGCGTGCATGATGTGAGTCTTGCCCAGACCGACACCACCGTAGATGAACAGGGGGTTGTAAGAGCCCCCCGGGTTCTCCGAAGTCTGGATGGAGGCGGCCCGGGCCAGTTGGTTGGATTTGCCTTCGACGAAAGAGTCGAAGGTGAAGGCCGGGTTCAGGTTGCTGGAATAGCGTTGCTGGCTGCGGCCGGGACCGATCTCGGACTCGGCCGCGGCGGAGCGGTCCTGCCTCTGGGACGCGGCCGCCGCCGGGGCGGCGAGATGACTGCCCACCTCCAGCACCAGGGCGTGTTGCTGCTCGGAGGAAACGTAACCCAACAACTCCTTGATGCGCTCCAGGTATTTCTCGTTGATCCAGTCGAGAACGAAGCGGTTCGGCGCCAGGAGGCGGATGCCTTCATCGTCTTCAACGGCCTGCAGCGGGCGGATCCAGGTGTTGAATTGCTGAGACGAGAGTTCTCCTTCCAGACGTTCAAGACAGGATTCCCAGATAGACAACCCCAATGACCCGGCCCCTTGAGAGATTGTTGTAGTGAATGAACAGAAGTGAGTTCAGAGTGTATACTTGTTTTTCGTTCTTATCCACACCCGCCGCGGGCGATCTGACGGCCCTTTAAATTGACAATAAGAAGAGCGGCCAAGTAAGATATGCGCCCTTCGGGTGGAAGATCGGTTTAATTAAGATAATCAGGTTCTTGCAATGAAGCGGACATATCAACCCAGCAATCTGAAGCGCAAGCGTCGGCATGGCTTCCGCTCACGCATGAAGACCAAGGCCGGGCGGCTGGTGCTGAAGGCCAGACGGGCCAAGGGACGCAAGCGGTTGGCAGCATAGCATGTGACTGATGCAGGAGAAGGGTTTCCCAAGTCCTGTAGACTGAGTAAACCTTCGCAATTTCGTTCCGTCTTCGCTTCAAACAGACGCTCCGCTGATTCTCAATTTCTTGTTATTGCAGCTGCAAACGGCCTGGGTCACGCAAGGCTGGGGATCGCGGTATCGAAACGGAACGTCCGTACCGCTGCCAACAGAAACAGGATTAAGCGGCAGATCAGGGAGAGTTTCCGCAGGAACCGGAACAAGCTGGCCGGCCTCGATCTCGTCGTAGTCTCGCAGCGGCGCGCGGCGGACTCGGACAACAAGGGACTGACACGCTCTCTGGAAAAACACTGGGAAACCATCATCAAGTGAAACGGGCGCTGATATCTCTCATCAAGGCTTACGCCAGGTTTGTCAGCCCGTTTCTCGGTTGCAACTGCCGTTATCATCCTTCCTGCTCCTCCTATGCCTGCGAGGCCATAGAGCGCCACGGCCCGGCCCGGGGAGTGTATCTGGGCCTGCGGCGGCTGCTGCGCTGCCAACCGTTTCACCCGGGTGGCTACGATCCCGTTCCCTGAGGCCGCATGGACACCACTCGCTTAATCCTGATCGTAGCCCTGGCCGTCGTAACCAGCATGCTGTGGGAGCAATGGCAGCATGACTATGGCCATCCGCCAGCGACAACGCCGAAGACGACGACGGCGCCGCAGCCCGGGGCCGCCAAACAGCCGGGGGCGGCGGGCGGCGAAGTGCCCGAATTCGGGGAGGAAAAGGATCACACTGCCGCCGCCCCGGCGCAGAGCAAGAAGCCTGCCGAAGCGGCCCGCCGCACCATCAGCGTCCATACCGACACCTTCGACCTGAAGATAGATATGCGGGGGGCATCCATCGTCAAGGCGGACCTGCCCAAGTATCCCGTCGACCTGGATCACCCGGACCAACCCTTTGTGCTGCTGAACGATACTGGCCAAAAACTGTACATCGTCCAGGGCGGGATACTCAGCAAGCAGGACGCGCCAACCCATGAGGCGGAATTCCACGCGACGCAGCAATCCTACACAATGGCGCCCGGCCAGGACCGGCTGGAGGTTCCCCTGACCTGGAATGATGACGGCATCAAGGTTACCAAGGTGTTCGACTTCCAGCGCGGCAGCTATCTCATCGATATCCGCTATGAAGTGAAGAATGACTCCGCCACCACCTGGCGCGGCAGGGGTTACGTGCAGGTCAAGCGCAGCAAACCGGAAAAGAAACACCACAGCATGGTGCGCGCCTACACCGGGGCCGTTATATCCAGTCCCGATGATCGCTACAAGAAACTCAAATTCGACGAGATCCAGGATCAGAAGCTGCAGAAGGACATCATCAACGGCTGGGCGGCCATGCAGCAGCATTATTTTCTCACCGCTATCCTGCCACCCGACAAGAGCGCCAGCTACCGCTATTACACCAGCGTCACCAACGGCAAATATTACAGCATCGGCGCCATCTCTCCGCAACAACAGGCCGCCCCCGGCAAAACCGCCCTGCTCAGACAGCAGATCTATGTCGGCCCCAAGGTCCAGGATCGGCTGGCTCAGATCGCCGACGGCCTGGACCTGACCGTGGATTACGGCATCCTCTGGTTCCTCGCCAAGCCGGTTTTCTGGTGCCTGAAGGAACTCCACGGCCTCACCGGTAACTGGGGCTGGGCGATCATCCTGGTCACCGTTTTTCTCAAGCTCCTGTTTTACCGGCTGTCCGCCGCCGGCTATCGATCCATGGCCAAGATGCGCCAGGTACAGCCGCGCATGAAGGCGGCGCGGGAGCGTTACAAGGACGACAAGTCCCGGTTGAACCAGGCCATGATGGAGATCTATAAGGAAGAAAAGATCAATCCCCTGGGCGGCTGCCTGCCCATCGTGATCCAGATCCCCGTCTTCATCGCTCTGTACTGGGTGCTGCTGGGAAGCATCGAGCTGCGCCAGGCCCCCTTCATTTTCTGGATCCGGGACCTGTCCGCGCCGGACCCCTACTGGGTCCTGCCCCTGATCATGGGCATCACCATGTTCATCCAGCAGCGGCTCAATCCGGCGCCCATGGACCCCATACAGCAGAAGGTCATGATGGCGCTGCCCTTCGCCTTCACCATCTTCTTCGGCTTTTTCCCCTCCGGCCTGGTGCTGTACTGGGTGGTAAACAACATCCTTTCCATCATTCAGCAGTGGCGCATCACCCAGAACCTGGAACGGGCCGGACTCTCCGTCCGCAAAAAATAAGGTTCCCCGTCGGCCATGGCTGACCACACCGACACCATCGCCGCCGTCGCCACCGCGGGCGGGCGCGGGGGCATAGGCATCGTGCGCATCTCCGGTCCCCTCGCCGCCCCCATCTGCCGGGAAATGACCGGCCGTGATCCCGAGCCGCAGCGGGCACGCCTGGCGGCCTTCCGGGACGCCGAGGGCCGGGTGCTGGATCGGGGGATAGCGCTGTATTTTAAAAAGCCGGCCTCCTACACGGGAGAGGACGTGCTGGAGCTTCACGGCCACGGCGGCCGCACCCTGCCGGCCCTGCTGCTGCAGCGGGTGGTGGAGCTGGGGGCCCGCCACGCCTCCCCCGGGGAATTCACCCAGCGGGCCTTCCTGAACGGCAAACTGGACCTGATCCAGGCAGAGGCCGTGGCCGACCTGGTGGACAGCGGCTCCGAGCGCGCCGCCCGCAGTGCCATGCGTTCACTGGAAGGGGAGTTCTCCCGGGGCGTCAACGGACTGGTGCAGGCGCTGGTAGCCATGCGCGTGAACGTGGAGGGGGCCCTGGATTTTCCCGAGGAGGAACCGGATCTGATTTCCTCG
>JARRRO010000201.1:0-4076 GCA_037380645.1 Gammaproteobacteria bacterium
TCGTAACCGAGGTTGTGCAACACCTCGGCAATGCCGCTCATGCCGGCGCCGCCGACACCGACGAAATGGATGTGCCGCACCCGGCCCATGGCGTTGTTGTCGTTGGGGCTAGGCACTGGCCGCCTCCAGGCAGTAGTCACCCACTTCTTCCGCGGCGTCGGGGCGGGCACAGCGCCGTGCCGCCTCAGCCATGGCCAGCAGGCGCTCACGGTCACGGGTGAAATCCGCCAGCAGGTCCTCCAGACCGGCGGCATCCAGTTTCTTCTGGGGCAGCAGCACGGCCGCGCCGGCCTCCACCAGCCGGCGGGCGTTGGCCGTCTGATGATCGTCCACCGCATAGGGATAAGGCACCAGCACGGCGGCGACGCCGGCGGCGCTGATCTCGCTTAACGTCAGGGCCCCGGCCCGGCACAGGATCAGATCCGCCCAGGCGTAGGCCCCGGCCATGTCCTCGATATAGGCCTCCACACCGGAGGGATCCAGCCCCAGGCTCCGGTAATCGTCGCGGACCCCGTCTACGTGCGCGCGGCCGGTCTGGTGCCGGACGGCGACCTTATCCTCCCGCGGCAGCCGGACCAGGGCCCGGGGTAAGGTCTCGTTCAGGACCCGGGCTCCCAGGCTGCCCCCCAGCACCAGCAAACGCAGGGGCTGTCCGTCGCGCCCGGCCAGGCGCTGGGCCGGCGGCGATAGCGCCAGGATATCCCGGCGCACCGGATTGCCGGTAGTAGCGACCTTGACCCCGCTGAACGTCCCGGGGAAGCCCTGCATGACCCGGGCGGCCAGGGGATACAGCAGGCGGTTGGTGAGCCCGGCGATGGCGTTCTGTTCGTGCAGGCACAGGGGAATGCGCAGCAGCCAGGCGGCCACCCCGCCGGGACCGCTGGCGAAGCCGCCCATGCCCAGGACGACGCCGGGCCGGCAGCGCAGGAGAATGCGCAGCGACTGGAACAGGGCGACGGCAAGACCCAGGGGCGCCAGCAGCCAGCGCCCCGGTCCCTTGCCCCGCAGTCCCCCCACGCGGATGGTGAACAGGCGGATGCCCCGGGCGGGCACCACGGTATATTCCAGTCCCATTCGCGTCCCCAGCCAGAACAGGGGCACGTTTCGGGAGCGCAGATAATCGGCCACGGCCAGGGCGGGATAGACGTGGCCGCCGGTGCCGCCCGCCATGATCATGACCGGCTTGGGATCAAAAGGCATAGCGCGCGCCCCTCGCGGGTATGGACCGGTCGGAAGGTTCACGGTTCTCGTATTCCACGCGCACCAGGAGCGCCAGCAGGACGCAGGAAATCACCATGCTGTTGTTGCCGTAGCTGAGCAGCGGCAGAGTCAGGCCCTTGGTGGGCAAAACGCCCATATTGACGCCGATGTTTATAAAGGACTGCAGGCCGAACAGCAGACCGATGCCGTAGGCCAGGTAGGAGGCGAAGAGCTTGCCCTCCTGGCGCGCCACATGGGCGATGACGAAGGCGCGCCAGATCAGGAACAGAAACAGCATGATGATCACGGTCACGCCGATCAGTCCAAGCTCCTCCGCAGTGACGGCGAAGATGAAATCGGTGTGGGCCTCCGGCAGGTAGAACATCTTCTGCACGCTGCCCCCCAGGCCCACTCCGAACCAGTTCCCGCGGCCGAAGGCGATCAGGGCCTGGGTCAGCTGAAAACCGGTGTTGAAGGGGTCCTGCCAGGGATCCAGGAAGCTGGTCAGTCGCTGCAGCCGGTAGGGGGAGAACACGGCGAGGCTGAACAGCACCATACTGGCCGCGCCCATCCAGGCGAAGAACCGGGTCAGAGGCACGCCGCCCACGAACAGCATTCCCAGCACGGTGGCGAAGATCACCACGGCGGCGCCGAAATCCGGTTCCAGCAGCAGCAGCCCGGCGATCAGGGTGACCACGGCGATGGGTCGGATAAATCCGGAGAAAGTGGTGCACACCGCCTCGCCGTGTCGCACCAGGTAACCGGCCATGTATACCAGCACGAACAGCTTCACGATCTCCGAACCCTGTACGTTCACCGGTCCGGCCTGGATCCAGCGCATGGAGCCGTTCACCTCCCGCCCTATGCCGGGCAGCAGCACGGCAATGAGCAGGTCGATGCCGGCGGCCAGCAGCCAGCCTCCGCACCGCTGCCACAGGGCGAGGGGGGTCTTGATCACGGCGTAGCCCAGGGTCAGGCCCACCAGCACGGAAAAGCCCTGGCGCCAGAAATAATGCAGCGGCTCATGATAAAGCCGGTCGGCGACGGTGACCGATGAGGAGGCGACCATGACCAGGCCGAGGAAGATCAGACACAGGCCGGCCCCGATGAGAAAGCGGTCATAGCCCTTCTGGGACCGGTTGCGGTTGGTCACCCGTCCCTTCATGCTGGCCTGCCGCCGCCTCACGGCGCGTCTCCCTGGTCCAGGGCGCGGACCGCTGCGGCGAAGACCTCGCCCCGTTCCCGGTAATCCCGGAACATGTCGAAGCTGGCACAGGCCGGGGACAGCAGCACCGTATCCCCCGTCCGCGCCAGGCTTGCCGCAGTGGTCACCGCCGCGGCCATGTCGGTGGCATAAACCACCTTGGTCACCGCTTCCAGGCTCTGCCCCAGGAGGGAGGCATCCCGGCCGATGAGGACCGCTGCGCGCACCCGGCCCGCGGCGGCCTCGGCCAGCGGCGCGAAGTCCGCGCCCTTGCCGTCGCCGCCGGCGATGAGGATCAGGTTGCCCTCGCCGCCCAGGCCGGTGACCGCGGCGCAGGCCGCGCCCACGTTGGTGCCCTTGGAATCGTCCACCCAGTCCACGCCGCCCACACGCGCCAGCCATCGGCATCGGTGTGCCAGGCCGGTGAAGGTTCTGGCCGCCGCCAGCATGGCGCCGAGCGGCAACCCGACGGCGCTGCCCAGTCCCAGGGCCGCGAGGACGTTGGCCAGGTTATGGCGGCCGGACAGCCTGAGTTCGGTCACCGGGAGCAGGGCCTCCGTACCGCAGGCCAGCCACTCCCCGCCGCCGCGGGTGACCAGGCCGAAGTCCCCCGGCGCCGGCGGCGACAGGGAATAGCCGATCATGACCCGGTCCGGCTGCGCCATGGCCTGCACCCGCGCATCATCCAGGTTCACCACCATGACGCCGGTGCCCGCGTAGATGCGACGCTTGGCCGCGGCATAGGCATCCACGTCGGGGTAGCGGTCCAGGTGATCGGGACTGATGTTGAGCACCGCAGCGGCGGCGGCGTTCAGGGACTGCACCGTTTCCAGCTGGAAGCTGGACAGCTCCAGGACGTAGTAATCGGGGGGCGGCTGCGCCAGCAGGTCCAGCGCCGGGGTGCCGATGTTGCCGCCCAGGCCAACGGCCCGCCCGGCCTCTTTCACCATGGCCGCCACCAGGCTGGCCACAGTGCTCTTGCCGTTGGAGCCGGTTACGGCCACGACTGGGGCGCGGGCGCTGTGGGTGAACAGTTCGATGTCCCCCACCATCTCCACCCCGTGCTCCGCCGCCCGACGTATGGCCGGATCGCCGGGCGCCACACCCGGGCTCAGAATCAGTCTGCGGGCGCGGCACAGCAGCTGGGCGTCGAAGCCGCCGGTGAACACGGGCACTTCCGGCAGCAGGCGCGCCAGGGCCGGCAGTTCCGGCGGCTCGGCGCGGCTGTCGTTGACGGCGAAACGGATGCCCCGGGCGGCGAGATAACGGGCGCAGGACAGGCCGGTCTTGCCCAGCCCGACCACCACCGCTTCATATTGTTCGTCGTTGCCGTTCATGATTGCCGTCTTGTTCGCGCTCATTCCCATACCGTGGCCTTCACCGGATCTTGAGGCTGGAGAGCCCCACCAGGACCAGGATGAAAGTGATGATCCAGAAGCGCACGATGACCCGCGGCTCCGGCCAGCCCTTGAGTTCATAGTGATGATGCAGCGGGGCCATGCGGAAGATGCGCCGGCCGGTGAGCTTGTACGACGCCACCTGCAGTATCACTGACGCCGTTTCCATGACGAACACCCCGCCCATGATGAACAGCACCAGCTCCTGGCGGACCATCACCGCGACCACACCCAGGGCGGCGCCCAGGGCGAGGGCCCCGACGTCCCCCATGAAG
>JARRRO010000202.1:0-10635 GCA_037380645.1 Gammaproteobacteria bacterium
GGCATTGGCCCAGCCGTTACGACGACGAATGACATAGGTATTCATGATATTTCTCCTCACGGTTGCATCTTAATGACAGCCTGGTGCTGCCAGTTTCGGGTTTCGACCGGCTCAGGTGCCGGTCTTGGGGCAAATACTAGGAAAGGGAGGCGATTTTTTCCTTTCCACATCCTTATCAATTGCTTATTCTTTTTTACCGGGAACAGGCCGGAATAGACGGAAAAGCAGACGATGATTTGTCGATTTGCGGCATTTGAACTGGACGAGCAGGCCCGCGAGCTGCGCCTGGAAGGGCGCGTGATCTTTCTCCAGCCGCGGGTGTTCGACTTATTGTTGTACCTGGTAAATAACCGCGAACGCGTGGTGAGTAAAGACGAGCTGCTCGAAGCCGTCTGGCCGGGCGTGGTGGTGACCGAAAGCTCGTTGCAACGGGCCGCGAGCCTGTTGCGCTCGATGCTGCGCAAGGGCGGGTGTGCCGATGCCGTACGGACCTTTTCCCGCCAGGGCTATCGGTTCTGCGCCGAAATCAGTATTGAGCAGGGCCCGGCGCAGGGTGCCGGCCACTCCTCCGAACTGGAGCGTGTGCGTCAGGAGTTCGGGCGTGGCGACTGGGAGCAGGTGGTCGCCGGTTTCGAACGTCTGGATAAGCAAGAGGGTGGCCTGGAGGCGGCGGACCTGGAGCGCTGGGCGTACGCGGTGCAGTGCCTGGGCCGGTTGCCGCAGGCGGTGAGTCCGCTGGAGCGGGCGGTGGCCGGCCACCTTGCCGCAGGGGATCGGCGCGGCGCGGTACGGGTGGCCCTGGCCCTGACCCATGTGCAATTCGAGCTGCGCGAACTGGCCGTGGCCAAGGGCTGGCATCAAAGGGCCGGAAGCCTAATTACGGATCAGGACGAAACCCATGAACGTGGGCTGCTGGAAGTATCTGCAAGCCGGTTCGCCATCGCCGAGGGTGAATTTCACCAGGCCGCGCACCACGGCGAAACGGCGGTTGCCATCGGCCGCAGCATTTCCGACGCCGACGTGGAGGCATTGGGGCTGGTCCATTGGGGGCACGCGCTGCTTGCCCAGGGAAAGGTACAGGGCGGCACGCCGCTGCTGGATGAGGCTGCGGCGGCCGTGATGACCGGCCAGGTCAGCCCGCTGGTCGGTGGCGTGATCTACTGCGGCGTGGTCTGGGGATATCGCAACCTGGCCGACTGGCAAAGGGCGAGTCAATGGGTCGACCACTTCACCCGCTGGTGCGAGCAAAGCGGCTTGTCCACCTATTCAGGTTCGTGCAGTCTGCACCGGGCGGAGGTATTGAGTCTGCGCGGCGAACTTGCCGAGGCACAGGAAGCGATCCAGGAGGCCTGCGGCCTTTTGCCGGAGAATTCGGCCCGGGTTGAAGGCGAGGCTTATCGCATCCTCGGCGATCTGCACCTGGCACGGGGTGATCTGGAAGGCGCTGAGACCGCCTTTCGCCGTGCCCATGAACTGGGTTTTGATCCACAGCCCGGCTATGCATTGCTGCAACTCGCCCGGGGCAATCCGGATGCGGCGATCCGCGGCCTGGAACGGGCCCTGGCCGATCAAAACTGGTCGGTGCGCCAGCGCCGCGGTTTGCTGTACGCTCATCTGGCGACCATCTCCGCCGGCGCCGGCCGACCTGAACTCGCCCGCCGGGCACTTGAAGAACTGGAGTCCGAAAGCAACATCTGGTCCACCCCGGGTCTGGCCGCGCTGCGCGCCCGGGCCCGCGGTGAAGTGGCCTTCGCCGAGGCACAGCTGCAAGAAGCCATCGCCTCGCTGCGCCGTGCCGTCGCTATCTGGCAGGATATTGGCTCACCGCTGAACGTCGCGGATACGCGGCTACGGCTTGCTGAGCTCTTCATTGTCGACAAGGATGCCCTGGCGGCGGAACTGGAAGTCTCGGCAGCGGAGACCGCCTATCAGAAGTTTGACCAGATCCCGCTGCATCTGCAGCGTTGCGAGAAACTGCGCAATGCGCTGGCAGAGCTGTCGTAAGCGGACAAACCTCAGATGCTTCTTAAATTCAATCACTTCCATCGATACCGATTTAATTGCCGTGACATGACACTTGGAACGGCGCGAATCACGGACTAGGATTAAAAAACCATCACCCAGGATCAATAACGACCTGCCCAGACGTTCCAACCTATGCTGCAAGTCGAAGCCGGCCTTGTCTAATCCAACCGGGGGGACAAAAAAATGAACCACACAAAGAAACCACCGCTGCAGGCGGGCGCGCTGCTGGCGCTCGCCCTGCTTGCGATGTGCACGGTAAGCGTGTATTCAGGGAACGCTGCGGCCGCGGAATCCGGAATCGTCTCCGACAGCAAAATAACCATTCTGTATGACGCCTTCGGTCGTGATGACTCGCTGCAGAAAGACTGGGGTTTCGCCGCGCTGGTGGAAGCGGGAGGCAAGCGTATCCTGTTCGACACCGGCAACAACTCCGAATTACTCGCCCACAACGTCAGGGCCAAGGCGATCGATCTCACCCGGCTCGACTTCGTGGTCATGTCCCATCGCCACGGCGATCACATGGGCGGACTGGACTATCTGCTCAAGGTCAATCCGGGCGTCAAGATCTACGTGCCCAAGGAGAACTTCGGCGTGTTCGGCGCAACACTGCCGGGGACCTTTTATCGCCGCAACCAATCCCTGCCGGAGGAGATGCGCTACTTCGACGGCAGACCGCCGGCGACGCTGCATTTCGGCACACCGTGGCCGCGGGGGAAATTTACGTATATCACCGAGACAACCGAGGTGGCCCCCGGCGTTCATCTGATTTTGCTGAAGGGAACATGGGGCGTGGACCTCGATGTAATGGAAATCTCCCTGGCCATAGACACGCCCGAGGGAACAGTGCTGATCGTGGGCTGTGGCCATCCCACCATCGAGAAGATTGTGGAGACCGCCACAACGCTCATAGGCAAGCCCGTCCATCTGCTCATCGGCGGACTGCACCTGCTGCCGGCGGACAACAAGGAGACACAGCGCATCGCCGATACGCTGCATGACGCCTGGAAGGTCCAGTGGATGGCGCCGGGCCACTGCACGGGCGAGCCTGCGTTTGCTATCCTGAGACGAACCTTTGGTGATCACTATCTGTATGCGGGCCTGGGCACCACCCTGATCCTGGGAAACAACAGGGTGAGCGTCGATTGAAACGGACCTGACCTGGAGCGCTTTTCACCCGGATGAGTCCAACTTCGCAGATCCGGGAAAATGCACTGCCTTTACCGCCCGGGAATATGTTATCTATGAGCGAGGTCAATGAGAGCACGGTACCGGGCCATTAATATCAGTGAATAAGCGTATTATTCAGGCAGCCGTTGTGGCGGCATCCCTTTCACTCGTGCCGGGACTGGTGGCGGCAGAGGGCAGTTGGTGGCAGAAAGGGGCGGATCTGCTGAATTCCCTGGCCGGGAAACAGTCAGTGTCGGATCTTAGCGCCGGAGAGGTGGCCAAGGCCTTCCGCCAGGCCCTCAACATCGGCACGCGCAACGTGGTGCAGCAGCTCGGGACGAGGAACGGTTTCTACGCCGATCCCCAGGTGCACATCCCCCTGCCGGAGAAGCTGCAGCGGGTGAAATCGGCCCTGGATACTGTCGGCATGGGGAGCATGACCGACGAGCTGGAGCTGAAACTGAACCGGGCGGCGGAAGCGGCCACGCCCAAGGCCAAGAAACTCTTTGTAAACGCCATCGCCAGCATGACCTTCGACGACGTCATGAACATCTACAACGGCCCGGATGACGCGGCGACGCGCTACTTCCAGAGGAAGATGACCCCCGGCCTCAGCGCCGAGATGCGGCCCATCGTCCGTAACAGCATGGCGCAGGTGGGTGCCATCCGGGCCTACGACCACGCCATCGCCCGCTACAGGGATCTGCCTTTCGTGCCGGACGTCAAGGCGGATCTCACCCAGTACGTGGTGAACAAGGCCCTGCAGGGGATCTTCCACTACGTGGCCAAGGAGGAGGCGGCGATCCGTAAAGACCCGGCCCGCCAGACCACCGCCCTGCTCAAGAGGGTGTTCGGCGCGAAATAGATTTTGCTAATGCAATCCATCATTACCCCGCAAGAACCGGGAAATGCACAATCACCATTTCGACTCGACTATCTGGAACGACCTCAAATTCCGGGACGACGACATCATCATCGCCACCTGGGGCAAGGCGGGCACCACCTGGGTGCAGCAGATCATCGGGCAGTTGCTGTTTGACGGGGCGGAGGACCTGGAAGTGGCGGATATGTCGCCCTGGGTGGATCTGCGGGTGCCCCCCAAGGAGGTCAAGATTCCGGCCATCGAGGCGCAGACACATCGCCGCTTTCTCAAGACCCACCTGCCGGTGGACGCCCTGGTCTTTTCCGAAAAGGCCAAATACATCTACATCGGCCGGGACGGCCGCGATGTGGTCTGGAGCATGCACAACCACCACTACACTGCAAACGAGGCCTGGTACGACGCCCTGAACAACACGCCGGGCAGGGTCGGTCCGCCGATAGAAAAAGCGAAGGCTTCCGTTGTCGAGTATTACCACGACTGGGTGGAGCGCGACGGCTATCCCTGGTGGCCGTTCTGGGAAAACATACGCTCGTGGTGGGCCATCCGGGATCTGCCCAATGTCTACATGCTGCACTTCGCCAACCTCAAGAAGGACATGCCCGGGGAGATCCGCCGCATCGCGGATTTTCTGGAGATACCCATAAAGGAGGAGAGGTGGGAAGACATACTCCTGCACTGCAGCTTCGAGTATATGAAGGAACATGCCACGAGAAGCGTGCCCCTGGGCGGGGCATTCTGGGACGGTGGGGCACAGACCTTCATAAACAAGGGCACCAACGGCCGCTGGCGCGACATGCTCACGGAAGAAGAGAGCCGCTTGTATGAGGATCGCGCCACAGAGGAACTGGAACCGGCCTGCGCCCACTGGCTTGCGACGGGCGAGCGTTCCTGACAACTTGTGCGGGGTGGACCGACCACCCGGCGGCCATGACGGCCCGGCCGGATCGCATTTGAAAATTATCCAATGAAAATCTGGGTGGATGCCGACGCCTGCCCCGTAGCGATCCGGGAAATCCTGTTCCGGGTGGCGGAACGCGCCGGGGTGAAAGTGACCCTGGTCGCCAACCAGCCGCTGTCCACCCCGCCGTCACGCCACATCGAATCGCTGTTGGTGACATCGGGTTTCGATGTCGCCGACAACGCGATCGTGCAACGGGTTGAGCCTGGTGATCTCGTCATCACCGCCGATATCCCCCTGGCGGCGGAGGTGATCGACAAGGGAGGCCACGTGCTCAGTCCGCGCGGCGAGGTGCATACCGAGGACAATATCCGGGCGCGGCTGACCATGCGCGATTTCATGGAAACCATGCGATCCAGTGGCATCCACAGCGGCGGGCCGCCGGCCCTGAACCAGCGCGATCGCAAGACCTTTGCCGATCACCTGGACAGATTGTTGACCAGGCAAACAAAAAATACCTGACAGCCCCTGCGATCCGGGGAGGGGGCCGGCAGTGTTTGAAATCAGGTAAACTTGAGGCCGCATCATTAACGGCAACCGCTGCGCTCGGCGCCTGAGCGGTAACAAGTCCACTATGGAGGTATTGCGCCTGTGGCCCTGCGCCTGCTTGAACTGACCGTTCCCGGGGAGGAAGTGGAAAAGATACTGGAGCTGCTCCAGGGGACCACCGTCATCCAGACCTGGACGTTGCCAGCGGACGGCGAGGAACGCCTCGTCCGCATTCTCCTTGACGCCGAGCACGTGGAGGCCGTCTCCGACGCGCTGCTCGGCCACTTCGGCCCGCGGGAAGGCTTGCGACTGCTGGAACTGCCGGTGGAGGCCACGGTGCCCGCCGTGGAGCCGCCCGCCAAAAGCGAGCCAGAGGCGCAGGACGAAACAGCGCCGGAGACGACGGAACCGCAGCGGATCAGCCGCGAGGAGCTGTACGAAGACGTGGCAGAGGCAAGTCGCCTGACCCCCGTTTACATGACCATGGTAGCGCTGTCCACGGTGGTGGCCGCGGTCGGCCTGATCCGCGGGGACGTGGCCATCATCATCGGGGCCATGGTTATCGCGCCGCTGCTGGGGCCCAACGTCGCACTGTCCCTGGCCTGCACCCTGGGCGACCCGACCCTCGCCAAACAGTCCCTCAGGGCCATTTTCACCGGTGTGACCATCGCCGCGGCCCTGTCTCTGCTGCTGGGGGCCGTGCTCAACGTCAATCCCGAGGTGGCGGCCATAGGTACCCGGACCCGCGCCAACATCGGCGACGTCATCCTCGCCCTGGCCGCGGGAGGCGTGGTGGTGGGGGTCATGGTGGCGGTGGCGTTGCTCCCGCCGCTGGTGGTCGCCGGCCTGCTGGCGGGTTCGGGTCACTGGATGCCCGCAGTGGGGGCGCTAACGCTGCTGCTCACCAACGTAACCTGTATCAACCTGGCAGCAGTGGCTACTTTTCTCCTGCAGAAGGTACGGCCCCGAACCTGGTGGGAGGAGGACCGGGCGGGCCGGGCCTCGCGCCTCGCCGTCGCCACCTGGATCCTCATGCTGGCCATACTCCTGGCCCTGATGCTGCTGGGCCACGTCGGGGGTGGATTAAGGCCTGCTATTGGCTGATGGCGAGGGCCGTCATCAGTCCCCAGAACGGACTGATCTTGTAGGTTTCGACGGATATCCCCTCGAAGCCGGCCGCCTGCAGCAGTTCCCGGCATTCACCGGCGCCGTAGGTCCTGACGTGGGCCCGGCCCAGCAGCGGCAGCACCCGGGCGATGAAGCGGCAGCCGGCAAAATCGCGGCACCAGTCCGTGAGGACCAGGCGGCCACCGGGTTTTAAAACTCGCCGGGTCTCGGCGAGGGCGCATTCGGGGGAGGACACGTAATGCAGGACACTGACGGAGAGAACCAGATCAAAGCTGTGATCCCGGAAGGGCAGGTCGTGCCAGTCGGCGCAGACCAGTTCACCCACAACATCCGGTTTTGATCCCGCCACGCGCAGCCTCCGTTCCGACAGATCCGTCCCGGTTACCGCCGCCTCCGGCTGCCGCTGGTTAAGCGCGGCCAGGAATGCGCCGGTGCCTCAGCCAACATCCAGAATCTGCATGCCCGGGGCCAGCGGCGTACGCTTCAGGGTCTCGCGGTTGGAGGCCTCGACATAGGCGGCCCAGCGCCGGTCGTAACGATGCGCCAGGGCCTCGTACTCCGCCCGGGGATCATTCCGGAGCGTGGTTTTGTCAGGTTTCGCTTCCATCTCCCGCCGCCGAAACGGCTATAATCAATCCAGTGGAGAAGTCACCGGTTTTGAGGTGTTCATTGATGTTACTGCCCCCGCGCCTCCGGCTGGGCATCCTGCTCATGCTGCCGCTGCTGTCCGCATGTGTCCATACCTCTTTCAGGGAAGACGCCCCGCTGGCGGCGGTGGAGCAACTGGAGCGCGCGCCAACCCGCGACCCGGCGGACCTGAAAGACGCGGATGTTCTCGCCCTGGGCGCCGACGCCCGGCGCTTCATTGACCGGCAGACGGCGGGGATCCGCGATCGCTACGAAAAACTGCGCGCCCTGCGCCGGGCCGTCTTCGCCAGAGACGGTCTGGATTTCCGTTTCGATAACGATCTGACCCTGACTGCCGGGGAAACCTTCGTCCGGGCGCGCGGCAACTGCCTGTCGCTGGCCAATTTCTTCGTGGCCGCAGTACGTTACCTGGGCATGGACGCGACCTACCAGGAGGTGCATCGGCGGAATGCGGGGACGGGCGGCGCCGATAGCTACGGGGGACTGCATGTCATCGAACGGCACATCAATGTCTCCGGCGACATCACCTGGGGGACCCGGCGGGCACGCTACGTCCTGGATTACATCGCCGTGCCGGAAGAGGACTTTGCCAGGGCGCGGATCATTTCCGATCGCCGGGCGCTGGCACACTATTACAACAATCTGGCCATCCGCCATCTGGCCGCGGGAAAGGTGGAAACCGCCCTGCAATATCTGAAGAAGGCCGTACTCGCCGATCCGGGCGTCCCCTTTGTGTGGTCCAACCTGGGCGTGGCGTATACCCATCGCGGTGACCTGAAGGCCGCCGTATTCGCGTATCAAAGGGCGCTGGCGTTGAACCGGGGACAGCCTTCGGCGCTGCATAACCTCGCGGCGCTGCGCGCAAGGATGCAGTTAAAGACGGGCGGCAAAGCCGGGATGCGGTCCGACCCTTCCGGCTGAAGGAAGGGCGCTGCACCGAAAACGGACCATCCCGCTTGGCCTGGTCGGGATCCGGTTACTCGATCGGAACCGCGGCTCAGGCCGGGTCCCCCGCGCCTTGCCCGGACTGAAGGTCCAGGCTGAGATCGACGAACTCCCCTTCCTTGAAGCTCACCGCGAAGCCGAATCGGCGGGCGAGGCGGATCATCGCCTGGTTCTCCATAAGTGTCTCGCCCACCAGCCGGCGGGTGCCGTGCTCGCGGCAGTAGCGGATCAGTTTTTCCATGAGCCGACGGCCGAGGCCGATGCTCTGGCGGTCGCTGCGGATGACGATGGCGAATTCAGCCGTGTCGTTGTCGGCGTCCGCCACCGCGCGTACTACGCCCAGGGTCTCCGGATGCTCGCCCGCGGTGGTGGCGATGAAAGCCATCTCCCTGTCGTAATCGATCTGGGTGTAGCGCGCCAGCTGCCGGTGGTCGAGATCGTTGATGGCCCGGAAGAAGCGGAAATACACGTCCCCTTTTGACAGCCGCTGGAACAGTTCATGGTGTGCCGGTTCGTCCTCGGGCCGGATCGGCCGCAGCAGTACCTTCTCGTTATCGCCCAGGGTTATCCATTCTTCCAGTTCCTGCGGGTAGGGACGGATGGCCAGCCTGGCCGTGCCCGCCTGCGCGGGCGCGGCGATATGCAGGCGCGCGTCCAGGGCCAGGACCCCCCTGGGATCGGCGAACAGGGGGTTGATGTCCACCTCCTGCACCTCGGGATAATCGATGAGCAATTGCGAGACCTTGAGCAGGACCTGCCTGACCGCCGCGAGATCGACGGCAGGGGGTGGCAGGGAAACCGCCTTGTCGGCCACCACCTCCACTGCCGTACCGCCCCGGCCGAACAGCAGGACGGGACCGAAGATGGGATCGGTGGCGGCGCCGATGATGAGTTCGTAGGCGCCGGGCCGCTCCGCCATCTTCTGCACGGAGAAGCCCTGGATGCGGGCGCCGGGCTGGTGCCGCTGGATCCGGGCCAGCATGCCCTCGGCGGCGTAGCGCAAGAGCTGCGTCGACTCGATGTTGAGCAGGACGCCGCCCACGTCGGACTTGTGCGTGATGTCGGGAGAGAGGATCTTGAGCGCCACCGGATAGCCGATGTCCTCGGCGATGAGCTCCGCCTCATCCACGTCTGCGGCAGTATAAGTGTCGACCACCGGGATGCCGTAGGCGCGCAGGACAGCCTTGGCCTCGGGCTCGGTGAGCATGCCGCGGCCGTCGGCGGCGGCCCCGGCCAGCACCTGCTTCGCCGCCTCGTGGTCCGGCGTAAAGCTGCCGGGACTGGAGGCCGGGGTTTGCATCAGGGCGGTCTGGTTCTGTTCGTACTGGACCATCTGCAGGAAGGCGTGGATGGCCGATTCCGGCGTCTCGTAGCTGGGGATCCCCTCCCTTTCAAAATGGTCGCGCGCCTCTTCCACCGCCTCTTCCCCCATCCAGCAGGTGAGGATCGGTTTTTTGGTCTCCTTGATCTCTTCCGCGAGCACCCGCGCCACCTCGGTATTGTCCACCACCGCCGTGGGCACCAGCATAATCAGGACGGCGTCGTGGTGTTTGTCCCTTAACAGCGCACGCAAGGCATCCAGGTAGCGCCGGGCGTCGCCGTCGCCGACGATGTCCACGGGATTGCCGTGGGACCATTCAGGCGGCAGGACCCTGTTAAGTTCGGCGACGGTCGCTTCGCTCAGTTCGGCCAGCCGGCCGCCGCCGCTGACCAGGGCGTCGGTGGCGAGGACGCCGGGACCGCCGCCGTTGGTGAGCATGGCCAGGCGGTTGCCCTGCACGCGGCGGGCGCGGGCCAGGGTTTCCACGGCGCTGAACAGTTCCTCTATGGTGTACACGCGCAGCATGCCGGCGCGGCGGATGGCCGTGTCGAAAACCTCATCGCTGCCGGCCAGGGCGCCGGTATGGGAATTCGCCGCCCGCGCGCCCTCCCGCTCCCGTCCCGACTTGATGACGATGACCGGCTTGTTGCGCGCCGTGGCGCGCGCGGCAGACATGAACTTGCGCGCCTCCCGCAGGGACTCCATGTACAGGAGGATGCCCCGGGTGCCGGCGTCGCTGCCCAGGTAATCCAGCAGATCGCCGAAATCCACGTCCGCGGCGTTGCCCAGGGAGATGAAATGGGAGAAGCCGATGCCGCGGGAGCGGGCCCAGTCGATGATCATGGTGCACAGGGCCCCGGACTGGGAGATCATGGCCAGCTTGCCGGGGAGGGAGTCGCGGTGGGCGAAGCTGGCGTTCAGGCCCAGATTGGGCAGCTGCAGGCCGACGCAGTTGGGACCGAGGATGCGCAGCCCGTGGGGCTGAGCCGCCTCCAGCATGCGCTGTTCCAGGTTCTTTCCTTCTCTTTTAACCCTCAGGCCCGCGCTCAGCACTATCGCCGCACGGGTGCC
>JARRRO010000203.1:0-4065 GCA_037380645.1 Gammaproteobacteria bacterium
CAGTTTCCGGTGTCACTAAGAATATTTTACTCCTTTCCACTTACCTTACCCGCTTTTACAACTTTGTCAGCGCCCCCGCCAGGGCCACGAGGGCGGCCGCGGAGCAGATACCCAGCAGGGCGTGGCGGAACCGACCCTTATCCACATATGCCCGGCTGCGCACGCCCAGGGCAAATCCCAGCACCGGGCAGGGGAGAAAACTCAGGCTCACCAGCAGCAAGTGGGCGTTGAGCATCCCCGCTGCCGAATAGCCAATGATACTGGTCAGAACACTGAAGGAAAAATACAAGGAGAGGTTGGCGCGCACTGCGAGAGGATTGCCGTGCTGCATCACCAGCGCCATGGGCGGGCCGCCGATGGAGGTGGTGGTCCCCATGAAGCCGCCGGCCAGCCCCGCCCAGCCGAGCCGGGCCGGAGTGGCGTCGAAATGCACGCTGCGAGCGCTGATGAGCACCGCGATCAACACGCAGACGGAGACCGCGATCTGCAGCCACTCCGTATTCAGGTGCAGCAGTAGCCAGACACCGATAACCGTTCCCGGGAGGCGGGTCAGCATGGGCACGAGCATGGCCCGTGGTTGCAGGCCCTCGCGCTGATGCCACATATTGATCAGGCACAAAGGCAGCGCCGTGATGACCAGAACGTAGGGCACCCACTCCGGCCGGACCAGAACGATTATGGGTGCGGCCACCACCGCCATTCCGAAACCTATCGCGCTCTGCAACCAGCAACCGAGGAACAGCATCACGGCGGAAAGCAACCAGGCGATCACATCACTCACAATGGCATCCGTTTAGGTTCTGGTATTCTTTTAATTCGATTATATGACCACAGAGGAGCACAGAGTAAATAATACGGTCATCTACGCCGTTATTGTGGCAGTTTATTTAGTGACGCGTGGAGTTCACCGGCGCACGTGAAAATACTATTATTCTCCGGGTACTCAGTGACTATTTATATGATGTCCAGGCTTGCCACGGTCAGTGCACGGAATCGGTCTGCAGTCTTGCGCCAGCAGAGGTATTAGGACCGGCATGATGGTGGACCATTTTCCATTCATCGCCCTCCCGGACGAAAACATTGGTCGCTACCAGTTCGCCTTCCGGAAAGATCTCGTGGCAGGTCACGAACGCCATGGCCTCACCCAGATACGCCATCGCCTCCGTGCAGTGCATGTTGTTGCTTCCCTCGCCAGCCAGCATCCGCCGCCAGCTGTCCAGCACTGCCCGGCGGCCGTGCAGGGGCGGCCAGCCCGGATGGATGACAGCGATCTCGTGATCGGCCGCCCACAGCTTTTCCATGGCCGCATAGTCATTACCGGTAAAGGCATCATAGAACGCCTGATTGGCAATCAACACGGCCTGTTCCTTCTCCGTCATCGAATCCTCCCCCATATAAAACTCACTGCTGCGAGCGCCGCATCTTACCATGGGTTGTTCCTGTTTCCTTCCCCGCGGGCAGGCAGGTTGATCCGCATCAATTGCCCGGCGCGTCTTCAGTTACAGAATGGACCGAACTGCCACCACTTGCGACAGCGGAACCGATCCTCGCAGCGGCGCAGCTGGGCGCCGTAGTCACTGGCGGTTCTGGCCACGCGCCTGGCGGCGCGGAGCACATTGGGTTTATGCCTGTAGGTCCCCCGCCGGTATCCGCCGAAGCCCTCGTGATAGGCCAGGTACAGGCGCTTGGGGTCCCACTTCGATATCCCCAGCAATTTATGGCTTTTATTGTTGTACCAGCCGATGAAATCCAGCGCATCCTCCATGTCGGAGCGGCTTTTGAACCAGCCGCCCCGTTCCTTCTTGTAATCCTCCCAGGCCGGATCCTGGATCTGGGCATAGCCCCTCGCCGACGACTCCCGGCCCAGCGGAATGAACAGGAACCAGTGAAACGGCGGCTTGGCGTTGTGCCGGTAACCGGATTCCCTGCGGATGAAGGCCATGAGGATCTGTATGGGCGTACCCCAGGTCTTCTGGGATTCCCGGGCGTAGTCGTACCAATCGGGATGCTGATCGAAAACGGCGCAGAGGTCCTGCTGGTGGCGGGGCGGCGGGGACGCACATCCCGCCAGGAGTAACACAATCAGCAGCAGTGTCAGCGCGCTCCCGGACCGCATCGCCTACCGCGTAACACAGCCTGCCGGGCTGGGACGCGCCCTTGTACAGCATTCCGGCTTCACCTCTGTTATCCGCCGGTTATTGGGCTCCGTTCTGCTGCTTGAATTTCAATACCGTATCCAGGACCCGGTTTCTCTCGAAATAAACGAAGTAATCCTTGTATTCCCAGTAGCTGATGGGCGGATCACCGACTGGGGTGCTTTTGGCCAGCGGCTCGCCAAATTCCGCCACCACTACTTTCATCAGGATACCACGCTTGGGTATTTTGATCCCCTGCAGCGCCTCACCCTGCTGTCCGACCGGGACCTTCACGGTCTCCGCGGCGGCCGACGCGGAGACGGCCGCAAGCGCGCAGATTAACAAAATTCTTTTCAAAAACACGATCATGACTCGTTCCTCGATCACTGGTCTATGTCAAGGCTAGGACGCCGCGCGGTCGGTGTAAAGTGCTTTGTCCCATAATGTGACGGCGGGAAAGTTTTCAATAAGGCCACAATATCACTGCGAAAGCCACTCCCGCAACGCCGCCGAGATGTCGGCGATCTCTTCCGGGCACACGGCGTGCTGCATGGGATAGGTCTTGTACTCGGGCCGGTATCCCATATCGATCAGCGCGTCGCGGCTTTCCCTGCCCAGGGCCTCGGGGACAATGGGATCAGCGGTGCCGTGGTAAATCCTGATGGGCAGGCCGGCATTGGCGGGATCGATGCGGATACTGCCCACGGTGGCGAAATAGGCAGACAGCACCAACAGGCCGGCCAGAGGCGAAGGATAGGTTAGCGCCGCCTGGTAGCCAACGGCCCCGCCCTGGGAAAAGCCGGCAAGGACGATGCGGCGGCTGTCTATACCCCGCTCCCTCTCCCTGTCCAGCAATGCCTTCACGGCGCCGGCGGACCGCAGCAGCCCCTCCTCATCCACTTTGTGCCCTATACTCATCTCGGTAATGTCGTACCAGGCCGGCATGACGAAACCGTTGTTGATGGTGACCGGGATGGCCGGCGCATGGGGGAAAACAAATCTTACCGCGAGCTCCCCCGGCAGGCGCAGCTCCGGGACGACGGGCTCGAAGTCATGACCGTTGGCGCCGAGGCCGTGCAGCCAGATCACCGCGGCCCGGGCATCGCCGGCCGGTTCGATCTCAACGCAGGGCAAATGTGGCATTTTCTACGTTTGCGTGCTGTTGCGGTTTCACTTTATGTCTCCGGCGTTGTTCACCCGGTTCCTGCCGGTGTTCTTGGCTTCATACAATGCCATGTCCGTATACCTTACCAGCGATTCTTCCTTGTCACCTTCGCCGGGGATGACTGTGGCGACACCGATACACACCGTAATCTCACCGAAAGGCGAGGATTCATGCGGTATGTGCAGGGCTGCGATGCCATTCGCCATCCGTTCCGCCAGCATGAAAGCTGCGTCATTAGATGTTTCCGGCAGTAGAACGACGAACTCCTCCCCTCCATACCGCGCTGCCAGGTCGGCGGGGCGCTTCATGTGAAACGAGATTTCCTGGGCGATCCGTTTGAGGATCTCGTCGCCTCTCTGGTGACCATAGCTGTCATTATATCTTTTGAAATAGTCTATATCGATCATCAGGCAGGACACGGGATTATTGTGCCGTCGTGCGAGCCGCCATTCCCTTGCCATCGCCGCCTTGAAATGGCGGCGGTTGGCGACGCCGGTCAGCTCGTCGGTCATGGAGGCACGGGTCAGTTTCTCCTGCGCTATTTTCAGGCGCTTGTTGCTGTCCTCCAGATTTTCATTCGCCTGTTGCAGGGTGTCCACCAGCATGCCGCGCTCGAACCTCAGCCGGATAGCCCGTCCCAGCTGCAGGTAATTCCAGACATAGACGCCCGAGAGAATGCTGCAGCTTGCTATCACCAGCAGTCCCAGTATTATCTGCGCATTCTGTCCCTGCGTCATCAGGGTCACCAGCGGCAGAGTCACCGAT
>JARRRO010000204.1:0-4696 GCA_037380645.1 Gammaproteobacteria bacterium
CTGCTCCGGTACATAGCATCAAAAACAATCTGCTCACAGTCGGCATCTATCACGACGTCAATTCCTGGCTGAAGGTGATAGCCGAATACAACACCTACAGAAGCAATCATCAGCTTGGCTTCAGAGCTGACGGGTTCTCAGTGGGGGGATTCCTGCTCTGGTAAACCAGAAAAGGCCCGGATAAGATAACAACAAACTGTTTGTATCACTCTGAAAGGCGCACTGATGTGCGCCTTTTTTTATTCCCGCACCCGCCGCCGGGGGAAACGGGAAGGGATGAGATGCGTCGAGATCGGGCTTTTAACTGTGGTAGAATCCCGCCGGATAATCCTTGATTAAACTATTTCACGTGCCGGTGTCTATATACTCATGAATCTGAATAATAAGTCGTTAATCGGGCCTCTGCTCATCATGCTGGGCCTGTTCGCCGTACAGCCCCGGGCCTGGGCGGACAAGATGCTGTGGCAGTCGGGCAGGAACCTGTATATCAAGCTGGTGGACCAGGAAGGCGGGGCAAAACCCAATGACCAGCCGGTGACCCTGGATGTCAGGAAGGTGGCGAATGCCCTGAAATCCCTGCACATACGCGGCAAATATGCAAAGGGCGGGGAGCCGAAGATGGTGTTTTCCGCCGGTCAGGCGCAGTTACTGGGCCAGTATCTGGCCAAAGGCTTGCAGAAGGCGCGGCCGGATCAGGATATCGTCTTCGCCCTGGCCCGCCAGCATCTCGGTTTCCTGAACGAATCGACGTCATATTACCTGGCGGGCCGCGCATTTTACGTGGACGGGAAACTCAATGTTATTATCGGGACTTACAACAGGGCGGAGGACAAGTTCAAGGAGAGGACGTCGCAGAGTATGGGCGCCGGGGAAGTAAAGTATTACTTCGACAACGGCAGCCGCGGTTCGAAGTCAGGCTTTAAAAAACCCGTTATCATCAGTAACGGCGTCTCCACCCACCCGGGCAGGAAGGACTGGCTGGAGCTCAACGTCGATGAGGCCTCCAAGGCCTACCTGGCCCAGCAGAGGCAACAGCCGGCTGAGGAGGCGCAGGCAGGCAAGCCCGCATCCAGCGGTAATAACGCGGCGCTGCAACAGCAGCTCGAAGAAATGGCCCAGGAGCGCCGCGAGATGCGGGTGGAACTGGCCAGGATGCGCAAGGAAATGAAGGAATCCTCGAAGGGCTCCCGCACCGTCGAGGAGCGGCTGAAGACCCTCGACTCCCTGAAGCAAAAGGGTCTGATCAGCGATGAAGAATACAAGCAAAAACGCAAGGAGATCCTGAACGATCTCTGAGGCGGGTCCGCAGTTGTCCCCGCGGGGTCTTTCGGCCGCAAGGAAGAGGCGGTTCACCCCATGCAGACACAGGATCCCTGTACATGCGAAGCCTCTACCCTGAGCTGAGTCCCAACGCCGTCGGGGAACTGGCCGCCGGAGGCGGGCACGCCGTTTATTTCGAGGAATCAGGCAACCCGGACGGCATCCCCGTCGTCTTCCTGCACGGCGGACCCGGTTCGGGCTCCAACGAAAACCATCGCCGTTATTTCGATCCGGACCGGTACCGCATCATCATCTTTGATCAGCGTGGCTGCAACCGCTCGACCCCGCGTGGGGAGACGCGGGACAATACCACCTGGGACCTGTCGGGGACATGGAGGCCATGCGCGCGGAACTGGGGATAGATCGATGGCTGCTCTTCGGCGGCTCCTGGGGCGCCGCCCTGGCGCTGCTGTATGCGCAGACCCATCCGGACAGGGTGAGCGGAATGATCCTGCGCGGGACTTTCCTCGCCAGGCGTGAGGACCTGGACTGGTTTACCCGCTGCGGCGACAATCGCGTTTTCCCCGACTTCTGGGAGGATTTCATCGACCTTGTCCCGGAGAATGAACGCGGGGACCCGGTGGAGGCCTATTACCGCCGGGTCCACGGAGACGACAGGGAGGAGAGTCTGCGGGCTGCCCGGGCCTGGTCACGCTGGGCGGGGGCCATCGTGACCTGGATGCTCCCGGAAGCGCCGCAGCAGGCCGTTGACGACGAGCAGGTGCTGAATGAGGTCAGGATAGAGACCCATTACGCCAGGCACCGCTATTTTATCGAGGAAAACCGCATCCTCGACAACGTGGACAAGCTGCCGTCCGTCCCCATCCACATCATCCACGGCCGCCGGGACATGACCTGCACCCTGAGCGCCTCCTGGCAGCTGCACCGGGCGCTGCCGGACTCCCGTCTGACCATCGTCAGGGAGGGGGGCCACCTGGCCGGCGAGCCGGTGATGACCGACGCCCTGGTCACGGCGACGGATGAAATGGCAACAAGGCTGAAAAGTGAGGCGTGAGGTGTAAGGGGTGAGGAGTGATACCATAGTAAATATGTTTTACCCCTTACCCCTTACCCCTTACTCCTTACTCCTCACCTGTCATTGATATGCACCGGGCCGCATGAACATTCTCCAGTCAGACAGACCCATCATCATGGGCATCCTGAACGTTACGTCGGACAGTTTTTCCGACGGCGGCCGCTATCTGGACACCGGCGCCGCCGTCGACCATGCCGTTAGAATGGCGGAGGAAGGGGCCGATATCATCGACGTGGGCGGCGAGTCCACCCGGCCGGGCGCGGAGAGGGTGGCGGCGGCCGGTCAGAAGGAACGGGTCCTCGCCGTCGTCGAAAGGCTGCGTGAAGCACTGCCGGCGAATGTGGGGATCAGCATCGATACCACCCTGGCCGCCGTCGCCGGGGCGGCGCTGGACGCCGGCGCCGCCGTGATCAACGATGTCTCCGCCGGGCGGGATGACGAGGCCATGCTGCGGCTTGCCGCCGCCAGAAAGGCCGCCGTGGTGCTGATGCACATGCAGGGAACCCCCGCGACCATGCAGGACAATCCGCGCTACGGCGACGTCGTGGAGGATATCCGGGCGTTTCTCCTGGAGCGGGCGCGGGCGGCGGAAGCGGCGGGCCTGGAAAAAGACCGCATCATCCTGGACCCGGGCATCGGCTTCGGCAAGACCAGGGAACACAATCTGGCGCTGCTGGCCAACCTGGACCGCTTCGTGGACACCGGTTACGCGGTGATGCTGGGGACCAGCCGCAAGCGGTTCATGGGGGCCATCTGCCGGATCGAGGCCTATGATGAACTGATCGGGGCGACCTGTGCCACCACCGCCCTGGGGGTGATGACGGGGGTGAGGCTGTTCCGGGTGCACGATGTGAAACCCAACCGCCAGGCCGCCGACGTGGCCTGGGCCATTAAAAACAGTGAATCGTAAATCCTACTCCTCGCTGACCAAAGCTTCGCCGGCTTCCTTTTCCTCCATGAGCTTCCGCGAATTCTTCATGTTCCGGAACACCAGCGGCTTCTCCTCATAAGTCTTGTCCGCGGCGAGGCGGCCTATGCGCGCCACGTCGTCCTGGAGGGCCCGGTGATACGGTGACTTGTCACACACCGGGTCGGCGTTGCGGGGATCGCCGGTCATCATGTAAGCCTGGCAGCGGCAGCCGCCGAAGTCCTTTTCCTTCTCCGGGCAGCTTCGGCATGGCTCCTTCATCCAGCCGAAGCCGCGGAAGGCGTTGAAGGCGGGAGATTCGTTCCAGATCCACTCGATGTCGTGGTCCCTGACGCTGGGGAACTCTATTCCGGGCAGCTGGGCGGCGGCGTGGCAGGGCAGGGCGCTGCCGTCCGGTGCAATGGTGAGGAAGATGGCGCCCCAGCCGTTCATGCAGGCCTTGGGCCGGTTCTCGTAGTAGTCGGGGACCACATAGATGACCTTCATCTTGCCTTTCATCTTTTCCTGGTATTCCCGGGCCACCGCCTCGGCGTTCTGCAGTTGTTCCCGGGTCGGTAGCAGCTGATCCACGTTGATCCGCGACCAGCCGTAGTACTGGGTGCTGGCAAGCTCCACGTAGTCCGCGTTCAGGTCTGCGGTCATGTCCAGGATGTCCCGGATCTGATCGATATTGTGCCGGTGCAGGACGATGTTGAGGACCATGGGATAGCCGTGTCTCTGCCCGGCCTGTTTGAAGGCCCTGACCCTGTCGTCGTCCATACCGACGCCGGAGGTGATGAGGTTGCTGTAGTAACCCAGGCGCCTGGCCTCGGCGATGATGTCTTCCAGGTCCTGGCGCACCAGGGGCTCGCCCCCGGACAGGCCCAGCTGCGTGGCGCCCATGGCACGGGCCTGGCGCAGGACGCGGAACCAGTCTTCGGTGCCGAGCTCGTTCTTGTATCTGGCGATATCCAGGGGATTGGAACAATACGGACACTGCAGCGGACAGCGGTAGGTGAGTTCCGCCAGCAGCCACAGGGGTTTGCCGATCTTAGATGCGTAACCAGCCATGCTGCATCGCCTCCTCGATAAATCTGACGACGTCCTCGTCCAGGTCGGCGTTGGGATACTGTTCCTTCAGGTGGACGATGATGTCCTGAATGCTTTTTTTACCGTCACAGTGTTTCAATATCTCGCCCGCGCTGTGGCTGAGTTTTACCATGCCTTCCGGATACAGAAGCACATAGCAGTCCTGGGCCTCCTCCCACTGGAAGCGGAACATGGCGTCGATGCGGGGGATGCTGTCTTCGGATAACGCCGTCACGTTCGGTCCTCGCAGCAGTGATAAGGAGGCATTTTCTCGATATAGGCCATCCACATGGCGTCCAGCATGGTCCAGAGGACGTCCAGTTTGAACTGCAGGATGCCCAGGG
>JARRRO010000205.1:0-3980 GCA_037380645.1 Gammaproteobacteria bacterium
ATGTGGATCGAGTAGAAGCTGCCGCCGAGGAAGGTGAGCGGCGTGACGACCAGCAGCGGGATGACCTGCAGCCGCTCGAAATTGTCCGCCCAGATGCCGATGATGAAGCCGAACAGGCTGAAGCTCACCGCGGTGAGGACGAGGAAACCGAACATCACCAGCGGGTGGTCGATATGATAATCAACGAACAGACGCGCCGTGGCCAGGATCAGCAGGCCCAGAACCACCGACTTGGTGGCCGCCGCCCCCACGTAGCCGATGATCACCTCCAGGTAGGAAACGGGTGCGGACAGAACCTCGTAGATGGTTCCCGAAAACTTGGGCATGTGGATCCCGAAGGAGGCGTTGGAAATGCTCTCGCTGAGCAGGGAAAGCATCATCAGCCCGGGGATAATGAAGGCCCCGTAGCTGACTCCGCTGATCTCACCCATGCGCGAGCCTATGGCCGCGCCGAATACCACGAAATACAGCGACGTGGAAAGCACCGGGGAGGCGACACTGCCAGCCGGGGTGCGCCAGAAGCGCATCATTTCAAAATAATAGATCGCGCGTACGCCGTAAATATTCATTAACTTGACCTCACCAGACTGACGAAAATGTCTTCCAGGGAGCTTTCCCGGGAATGCAGATCCTTGAATTCGATGCCGTACTCGTTCAGCCGCCGCAGCAGCCCGGCAATGCCGCTTTGTTCATTCCGGGCATCGAAGCTGTAAACCAGCTCAAAACCGCCATCCTTAAGCTCAAGCTCATAGCCGTTCAGTCCCTCGGGGATGCGCTCCAGGGGGTGCTGCAGGCAAATCCTGAGTTCCTTCCTGCCCAGCTTCTTCATCAGCGCGGCCGTCTCGTCCACCACGATGATCTCGCCCTTGTTGATCACGGCTATGCGATCCGCCATCTCTTCCGCCTCCTCGATGTAATGGGTGGTCAGGATGATGGTTACGCCGCTGTCCCTGAGGCCCCGTATCATCTCCCACATCCCACGCCGCAGTTCCACGTCGACGCCGGCGGTGGGTTCGTCCAGGAACAGGATCTGCGGCTCGTGGGCGAGGGCCTTTGCGATCATTACCCGGCGTTTCATGCCGCCGGAAATGGCCCTGATCTTCACATCCCGCTTGTCCCACAGGTAGAGATCGCGCAGCAGTTTCTCGATATAGGCCGGGTCCGGGGGCTTGCCGAACAGGCCGCGGCTGAAGGTCACCGTGTCCCACACCTTTTCGAAGATATCCGTGGAGATTTCCTGCGGCACCAGGCCGATCCTGGACCGGGCGGCACGGTAATCGGTCACGATGTCATGACCGTCGGCCAGGACCGTACCCGCAGTGGGGTTAACCAGACCACAGGTGATCCCGATCAGGGTGGTCTTACCGGCGCCGTTGGGGCCCAGCAGAGCGAAGATTTCGCCGCGGCGGATCTCCAGGTTCACGTTTTTGAGGGCCACAAAGCCGCCCGCGTAGGTCTTGTGGAGTTCCCTGACTGAAATAATCGACTGCATCCGGCCTCCGGATCGGAGTGCTCAGGCGGGACGCCGGTAGCCGCCGGGCACGCCGTTGGGTGACAGCACCAGCTGCCATAACTGGGTACGCCGGGCGCGGAAGGCACCGGCGTTGGTGAGCAGAAAATAGCGCCACATCCGGCGAAAGCGCTCGCCGTAGCGCTCCGCAATCTCCGGCCAGTGCCGCTCGAAATTAGCATGCCAGGCCATGAGCGTGGTGTCGTAGTCAGCACCGAAGTTATGCACGTCCTCCATCACGAACACGCCCTCTATGGCACGTGAGATATCGGCCATGGACGGCAGCTGGGCGTTTGGGAAGATGTACTTGTTGGACCACGGCTCCGCGGCGTCACGGGTCTTCAGACGGCCTATGGTGTGCAGCAGGAACAGACCATCCGGCTTCAGGCAGCGCCGAGCGATGTGCATGTATTCCTCGTAGTTCTTGCGTCCCACGTGCTCGAACATGCCCAGAGAGACCACGTGATCATATTCCCCTTCAAGTTCACGGTAGTCCTGTACCAGCGCCCGCACCGGCAGGTTCTGATAGCGTTCCTCCAGCCACCGCCCCTGTTCCCTGGACACCGTCACACCGAATACCTCCGCCCCGTAACGCTCGGCGGCGAAACCGGCGAAGCTGCCCCAGCCGCAGCCGATGTCCAGCACCCGCTGCCCCGGCCGGAGATCGATCTTGCGACATACCAGGTCCAGCTTGGCCTCCTGGGCTGCGTCCAGATCGTCCGCGTCCCGCCAGTAGCCGCAGGTATAGGTCATGCGTCTATCCAGCATGCGTTCGAACAAGTCGTTGCCGAGATCGTAATGGGCCTCGCCCACCTGGAAGGCCCGTCCCAGGCTCTGCAGGTTGAACAGTCTTGATACCAGCGTGGGCCAGAGCAGGGACAGGGGAGCAATATGGCGGCGCAGATTGGCACGCATGACGTTGCAGATGAACTGATCCACCTGCTCACAGTCCCACCAGCCGTCCATGTAGGCCTCGCCCAGACCCAGGGTCCCGCCGGCCAGGATGCGCTCAAACAACCGCTGGTCGTGCACCTGCAGGTCCCAGGGGCGATCCCCGCCCACCGCGATGTCCGCCAGCGCCAGTAAATCCTGTATTTTCTTCTGTGCCGCTCTCATGCCGCCTCTGGCAATACCGCCTGCTTTTTGTCCCGATGGATGACTGATAATATCAAATAACTGGCAACCCATGGTCCGACGGGAGGATGACTGCCATGAGCGTACACAGGATTGACAACGTCACCATCGAATGCATCCAGGGGAATATAGCGGACCAGCCGGACATGGACGCCATCGTCAACGCCGCCAACGCCCAGTTGCGCATCGGCGGCGGCGTGGCCGGCGCCATCCATCGCGCCGCCGGCCCGGGCCTGGAGGAGGAATGCCGGCCGCTGGCACCCATCCGGCCGGGTCAGGCGGTGATCACCGGCGCGCACAACCTGCCCAACCGCTACGTCATCCACTGCCTGGGACCGGTGTACGGAAGGGACGAACCCGCGGATGCGCTGCTCGCCGACTGCTACCGCAACGCCCTGCACCTGGCGGAGGAGAAGGGCGCCGCCTCCATCGCCTTTCCCTCCATTTCCACGGGTGCCTTCGGCTTTCCCATGGAACCGGCGGCGCGCATTGCCTTTGTTACGGTCATCGACGAGGCGCCACGGCTCAAAAAAGTCAGGCAGATCCGTTTTGTGCTCTACAGCGCCGCCGATCAGAAGCTGCACGAGGCCATCCTCAAGGAACTCGCCGCCGCTTAGGGCGCGCCCAACCGGTACGAGACCGAACACACCGGCACACTGCGAACGGGATACGGGCTGATTCATGACGGACAGACGGGACGACAATCAGGCGGGGCAGCAGGAGCTGGCGCTGTTCACCGATCTCTATGAGCTGACCATGCTCCAGGCCTATTACGAGGAAGGCATGCTGGATACGGCCGTATTCAGCCTGTTCGTGCGCCGCCTGCCCGCGCACCGCAACTTCCTGCTGGCGTGCGGCCTCGATGCCGTCCTCGAGTACCTGGAAAACCTCCGCTTCACTGGGGACGATATCGGTTATCTGGCCACCCTGGGTAAATTCACCGAGGGCTTTCTTAACTGGCTGCGGGATTTCCGCTTCACCGGCGACGTCCATGCCGTCCCCGAGGGCACCCCGGTGTTCGCCAACGAACCCATCCTGGAGGTGGAGGCGCCGCTGCCCGAGGCCCAGCTCATCGAAACCCTGATCATGAACCAGATCACCGTGCAGACGGTGCTCGCCTCCAAGGCGGCGCGCACGGTGGCGGCGGCGGGCGGGCGGCCGGTGGTGGACTTCGGCGCCCGGCGCATGCACGGCCTGGACGCCGCCCTCAAGGCGGCCCGCGCCTTTCACATTGCCGGCGTCGCGGCGACCTCCAACGTCCTGGCAGGCCGGCGCTACGGTGTGCCGCTGACCGGCACCATGGCCCACAGCTACATCCAGGCACACGACAGGGAGA
>JARRRO010000205.1:4030-5669 GCA_037380645.1 Gammaproteobacteria bacterium
GCAGGGTCATCGAACTGCTCAAGGACGAAGGGGAAAAACTCGATATCAGCGCTGTCCGCCTCGATTCCGGCGATCTGGGGACGCTGGCGGTGGAGGCGCGCCGCCTGCTGGACGAGGCCGGCCTCAAGCATATCGACATCTTCGCCAGCGGCGGCCTGGACGAGGACGGGATCGCGGCCCTGGTGGCGGACGGCGCCCCCATCAGCGGCTTCGGTGTCGGCACCAGCATGGGAGTCGCCGCCGACGCGCCGGATCTGGACATCGCCTACAAGCTCTGTGAATACGCCGGCCGGGGGCGTCTGAAGCTGTCCACCGACAAGCCCATCCTGCCGGGCCGCAAGCAGGTCTTCCGCCTCTCCCGGGGCGAGAGCGACGTGGGCGACATCATCGCCCGGGCGGACGAGGCGCATGACGGCCGACCCCTGCTGGAGCCGGTGATGCGCGATGGAACCCGGCTGCCGGCGGGAAAGTCGGATATTATAAGGTCTCGTGATTACGCGGCCGGACAGATAGCACGCCTGCCGGCGGCGGTGCGCGGGCTGGCCGCGGCCGAGCCGCCCTATCCAGTGACAGTCAGCCCGGCCCTGGACCATTATCAGGAAATAACCAGGGAAGAAGTGCGGAAATAAATCCGGCCCTCCGGAGGTGGATCATGACCAAGCCCAGCGCAGCCCTGAATCCCGGCGATGCCCTGTTCATCGTCCATGTCCAGAATGACTTCTGCCCCGGCGGCGCCCTGCCCATAGCCGGGGGAGACGAGGTGGTGCCCGTGCTCAACGAATGGATCGCGGCCGCCGCGGATCATGCCGTGCCCGTGTACGCCTCGCGTGACTGGCACCCCGCCGGTCACATCAGTTTCAGGGAACGCGGCGGACCATGGCCGCCCCACTGCCTCCAGGACTCGGAGGGCGCCGCCTTCCATCCCGATCTGAAACTTCCCACCACCGTCACCAAGGTGACCAGTGGCGTGCGCTTCGACAAGGATCAGTACTCCGCCTTCGACCAGACCGACCTGGCCGCGCAGCTCAAGCGCGCCGGCATCAAGCGGCTGTGGATCGGCGGTCTGGCCCAGGACGTCTGCGTCCAGGCCACCGTGCTCGACGCCTGCCGGGAAGGGTTCGAGACCCACGTCATCCTGGACGCCACCCGCCCGATTACCCCCGAAGGGGGGGAGGAGGCGCTCAGAAAGATGCGCGAGGCGGGGGCGATCCTGGAGTAACTCTTTAGCTTACTGCCGGACTAACCTTGCCCATTATCGCTAGCCCGGGAGGACAACTCCGGCAGTGAGGAGTGAGGTGTAAGGAGTAATTTGATTAGTCAGGAACCGTTATGCCGGAAGGACTGTAGGTCTTATCCGGCATCCAGTCTTGGATCAACGTCAGCATGGATACCGGATAACGGCGGTGCCGTTTCCTGTATGACGGCATATTTACCTCGCTCCTCACCCCTCACCCCTTACCCTTCGTTTAAAGCATCTCCAGCGCGAGGGCAATGCCCTGGCCGCCGCCTATGCACAGGGTGGCGATGCCGCGCTTGAGGCCGTCCCGCTGCATGGAATGCAGCAGGCGTGTGGTCAGCACCGCGCCGGAGGCGCCGATGGGATGGCCGTGGGCGATGGCGCCACCCTCGACATTGACGA
>JARRRO010000206.1:0-4435 GCA_037380645.1 Gammaproteobacteria bacterium
TGCCGGCGGTATGGGCCTCGTTGAAAAACATTTTGCGATAACGGTGTCCCGACTCGCTGTCCTTGAGCGAATCGGCCCGAGCCACCTTGATGGCGACCCGTTCGTCGCTGTACGGATCGTGACCCTCATAGACAATGCCCATGCTGCCGCGGCCGATCTGCTTGAGGATCTCGTATTTACCGATCTTTTCAGGGATGACTGAAGACATACTTCATCGCAATATTGGTACGTTTTGTTGCAGCTATACTACTGGAATCACTTCTATCATAATAGTCATCAATGCGGTGTATACCGCCGCCATTGGGGTATATCCATCGGACGGAACCGGAATATGTCGACTCCATCTCAATCGAAACGTCCATGAAGGTGATATTGTTCGACGCCGGAAGAATCCGAATGCTCCAGCGTCCTGCACGACAGACTGGAGGGGTAAGAGTTTAGGTGTGAGGATTGAGGTATGAGGCGTGAGGTGTGAGGTGTGAGGCAGACGGCGACTCCTTACACCTCTCTCCTTACCCCTCAGGCGCTTTTCGCGGGGCTGCCCAGGCCGGCGGCTTCCAGGTGCTGCGCGATGAAGGCGCGGATGCCCTCGGGTGTGAGGCCGGCGTCCCGCAGCATGTCGTCCTGGGAGCCGTGGGAGATGAGCCGGTCGGGCAGTCCGTAATTGATGACGGGTTGCGCCAGGGTGTGCCCGGCCAGGACTTCATTGACGCCGCTGCCGGCGCCGCCCTCGACAGCATTTTCCTCCACGGTGACCAGGAGATCATGATCCTTGGCCATGCGCAGGATCAGGTCCTCATCCAGGGGCTTGATGAAACGCATGTTGACGACGGTGGCGTCCAGCGCCTCCCCCGCCTCCAGGCTGGGTGCCACCATGGAACCAAAGGCCAGGATGGCGATGCGATTACCCTTGCGGCGGACCTCCGCCTTGCCCACGGGCAATGCGGTCATCTCCTTCTGCACCTCGACCCCGGGCCCGGTCCCGCGCGGATAGCGCACCGCCGCCGGATGGTCCAGCAAAAAGCCGGTGTACAGCATCTGCCGGCATTCGTTCTCTTCAGCCGGTGCCATTATTACCATGACCGTCATGCATCTATTGAAGATAAGAAATTATCTTCCGTTGTGGGTGGGACAGACTGCGCCCACCAGTCCGGCACGGTCAATGGCGAACAGGACCGGCAGCTTCTGGACGACCACGTCGTGGATGACCTGGTCGTAGGCACGCTGCAGGAAGGTGGAATAGATCGCCACCACCGGCTTCATCCTCTCGCAGGCCATGCCGGCGGCGACGGTCACGCTGTGCTGTTCGGCGATGGCTACGTCGAAATACTTGTCCGGGTGTTCCTGCTCGAAACGCACCAGTCCGGAACCTTCGCGCATGGCGGGGGTGATGGCCACCAGACGCTCGTCCCTCTCGGCCATGTCGCACACCCATTCGCCGAAGACTTTGCTGTAGGTGGGTCCGGAGGCCTTTTTCGAGGACTGCATGCCCTTCTTGGGATCGAAGGGAGTAACGGCGTGGTATTTGACCGGGTCTTCCTCGGCCGGTCCGTAGCCCTTGCCCTTGCGGGTAATGATATGCAGGAACTGCGGCCCCTTGAGCTTCTGAATGTTGCGCAGGGTCTCCAGCAGGGTGGGCAGGTGATGGCCATTGACGGGCCCGATATAGTTGAACCCGAACTCCTCGAACAGGGTTCCGGGCACGATCAGGCCCTTGAGGTGCTCCTCGGCGCGGCGCGCCAGCTCCCAGGCCGGGGGCATTATGGACAGCACCTTCTTGCCGGTGTCCCGTACGCTGGTGTACAGCCGCCCTGACAGGATCTGGGCAAAGCGGTTGGACAGGGCGCCGACGTTGGGGGAGATGGACATGTTGTTGTCGTTGAGGATGACCAGCAGATCGGTGCCCAGGTCGCCGGCATGGTTGAGGGCCTCGAACGCCAGCCCGGCGGTCAGGCCGCCATCGCCGATGACGGCGACTACCTTGCGCTCTATGCCCAGGCGCTCGCTGGCGATGGCCATCCCCAGGGCGCCGCTGATGGAGGTGCTGGAATGGCCCACGCCGAAGGTGTCGTATTCGCTCTCATCCCGCTTCGGGAAGGGGGCGAGCCCGCCCCACTTGCGGATGCTGTGCAGGCGGTCCTTGCGTCCGGTCAGGACCTTGTGCACGTAGGCCTGGTGCCCCACGTCCCAGACCAGGCGGTCATGGGGGGTGTTGTACAGGTAATGCAGGGCAATGGTCAGTTCCACCGCGCCAAGGCTGGCGGCGAAATGGCCGCTGTTCTTGCTGGCCCAGTGCAGCAGGAACTCCCGCAGTTCCACGGCCAGCGGCTCCAGGTCGGACTCGGACAGTGCGCGTAAATCGGCCGGATAGTTGATCTTATCGAGTATCGGCGTATGCAAATCTTCGGACATTTCTCACCCTGTCATGACAATCATGGCATTATGTCGCAGCCCTCGCCGGGGCTGCAATCGCGTAGTTTGAATTTTATTGGCAATTTCGCAACAATTTTCTCGGCAGCTGTCTAACCAGAAAGCTGTACATTTCAACACTCATGCTGTATCTTATTAATTTATTGGACCTTTTGTACAGAAGGACGCGTCAGGCAGGATTAATTCACAACGAACCACGGAGTGCTTCAGATGGGTGTCCCATTAATCCAACAGTACCGCATCGGCAAATACATCCTTTCGCAGAGACTGAAGGGCACCGAGCGCTACCCCCTGGTACTCATGCTCGAGCCCCTGTTCCGCTGCAACCTGGCCTGCGCCGGCTGCGGCAAGATAGATTACCCCGACGAAATCCTTAACAAGCGCCTCAGTTACGAAGAGTGCATGCAGGCCATCGACGAGTGCGGCGCTCCGGTGATTTCCATCGCCGGCGGCGAGCCCCTGATTCACAAGGAGATGCCGGAGATCGTCCGGGGCTTCATCAACAAGAAAAAATTCGTCTACCTGTGCACCAACGCGCTGCTGCTGGACAAGCGCATGCAGGATTACACCCCTTCCCCCTACCTGACCTTCTCCATCCACCTGGATGGCAATCAGGAACGGCACGACGCCTCGGTATGCCGGGAAGGCGTGTTCGACAAGTGCATAGAGGTGATCAAAAAGGCCCGGGCCAACGGCTTCAGGGTCACTATCAACTGCACCCTGTTCCAGGGTGAGTCCCCCGAGGAAGTGGCCGAGTTCATGGATATGGCCACGGACCTTGGCGTGGAGGGCGTGACCATCTCCCCGGGCTATGACTACGAGCGGGCGCCGCGCCAGGACGTGTTCCTGAAGCGCAAGGAAAGCAAGCAGCTGTTCCGCGATATCTTCAGGCTGGGCAAGGGTAAGAAATGGCGCTTCAACCAGTCCTCCCTGTACCTGGACTTTCTCGCCGGCAACCAGACCTACCAGTGCACGCCCTGGGGCAACCCGACGCGCAACGTCTTCGGCTGGCAGAAGCCGTGCTACCTGCTGGTAGGCGAGGGCTACGCCCGCACCTTCAGGGAACTGATAGAGGAAACCGAGTGGGACAGCTACGGCACCGGCAACAACCCCAAGTGCGCCAACTGCATGGTGCATTGCGGCTACGAACCGACGGCGATCAACGACACCTTCTCCCGCCCGCTGAAGGCGATGAAGACGGCCTTGTTCGGCCCGCGCACCGACGGCCCCATGGCCCCGGAACTGCCGATCAACTACGAGGATGAACAGCCGTCCAAGCCAAGGCTGGTGGCGGAAATCAAACCCGAGAGCAAGGGCGGCGACAAACAGCAAGTTGCTTGATGGATCCGGCCTGGTTCGCGCTGCCGGGATGCCTGATCTGGATCGCCATTCTGGTGTTGCCCTGGCGTCCCTGGAGCGCCCGTGAATCCCTGGACGGGGATACCTCCCTGCCCGATGACCTGGATGACGTCACCGTCCTCATTCCCGCCCGCAACGAGCAGGACTGCATCGCCCGGACCCTGAGATCGGTCGCGGCCCAGGGCCGCGGCCACCGCATCATCCTCATCGACGACCAAGCCACAGACGCCACTGTCGCCGAGGCCGCCGGCCTCAACCTGGCCGGCCTGCGCATCCTGCCCGGCCAGACCCTGCCGCCGGGCTGGACCGGCAAGCTCTGGGCCCTGGAACAGGGACGCCGGGAGGCGGCCACCGATTATCTCCTGCTGCTGGATGCCGACATCGAGCTGCTGCCCGGGACCCTGCCGGCGCTGCGGGCCAAGCTCAGGTCGGAGGGACGCCAGCTGGTTTCCCTGATGGCCTTCCTGCGCATGCAAAACTTTTGGGAAAAGCTGCTGATGCCGGCTTTCATCTATTTCTTCAAGCTGCTCTATCCCTTCCACTTGTCCAATTCGGGCTCCAGGTTCACCGCCGCCGCGGCCGGCGGCTGCATTCTCATCGAGAGCCGGGCGCTGGCGGCGGCAGGCGGTTTCGCCGCCATCCGGAG
>JARRRO010000207.1:0-8719 GCA_037380645.1 Gammaproteobacteria bacterium
CCACGATGAGATCGAGGTCGTTGGGACTGATTGCAGCGGCATCGATGGCCCTGAGCGCTGCTGCCTCGGCCATGTCGCAGGTGCTTTCGTCGTCCCTGGCGATGTGCCGCTGCCGGATCCCGGTGCGGGTCTGGATCCATTCATCCGAGGTGTCCACCATGGTTTCCAGTTCGGCGTTGGGCATGATCCTTTCCGGCAGATAGCCGCCGGTGCCTATAAGCCGGGAGTACATTAAACGGCGACCCGGTCGGTCAGCAACGCTTCCAGTCTGGTGCTGATCCGTTCAGGGACGTTCTTCTCCACTTCCAGTAAGGCTTCCTTGATAGCGTTGGCGAAGGAGACCCGGTCGGCGCTGCCGTGGCTCTTGATTACGATACCGCGCAGGCCCAGCAGGCTGGCGCCGTTGTAACGCCGGGGGTCGATCTTGCGTTTGATGGATTTCAGGACCGGCAGGGACAAGAGGGCCGCCAGCCGGGTGTACAGCGTACGGTGGTATTCAGTCTGGACGTGGTGGCTGACCAACTGGGCCACACCCTCGCTGGCCTTGAGGGCAATGTTGCCGCTGAAGCCGTCGCAGACGATGACGTCCACTTTGCCGGTGAATATATCGTTGCCTTCCACGAAGCCGGTGTAATTCAGATGGCTGTTGGCCAGGATCGCGGCCGCCTGTTTAACGATGTCATTGCCTTTGATTTCCTCTTCACCCACGTTCAGCAATCCCACCGTTGGATTGGGGATGTTTTCCACCGCGCTGGTCAGCTCCGTTCCCATGACGGCGTACTGAAACAGTTGTTCTGAACCGGGATTGACGTTGGCGCCCAGGTCCAGCAGATGGGTGTGGCCGTTGATACCGGGCATGGGCGCGCAGATGGCGGGGCGATCGATGCCCGGCAGCATCTTCAGCACGTAGCGGGCGACGGCCATCAGGGCCCCGGTGTTGCCGGCACTGACACAGGCGTTGGCGCGCCCTTCCCTGACCAGTTCGATGGCGATGCGCATGGAGGACTGCTTTTTGTTGCGCAGGGCGGTCGAGGGAAGATCGTGCATTTCCACCGTTTCCGGTGCGTGCTCGATTACCAGCCGTTCGCCGGGCTCCCGCTTGGCTTCAGACAGCGCCTGCCTGAGCTTCTCTTCCTGACCCACCAGGATGATATTCAGCTCCTTGAATTTATCCAGGGCGCGGCAGGCGGCGGGGATGATCTCCGGGGGACCATGGTCCCCGCCCATGGCATCCAGTGCAATGCAGACTGTCAAGGTCGGTATCGCCTTATGTTGTGGTGTCGTCCGGGGAAACGGCACTCTCTCCCGCGCCGTTTACTCCGACTCTTCCTTGCCTTCCACCACTTTGCGGCCGCGGTAGAAACCGTCCGGGCTGACATGATGGCGCCGGTGGACTTCGCCGCTGGTGGGATCTATGGACAGTGCCGGCCCGGACAGGGCGTCGTGGGCGCGGCGCTGGTCCCGGCGGGAAGTGGACTTTTTTCTCTGCTGTACGGCCATGGTGGTTATCCTTTAGCCTCTCGGCTTTCAATGTTTCTTCAGTTTCATGTTCTTGAGCACGGCGAACGGCTTGTCCTTGTGCGCCTTCAATTCCTGTAGCAGCACCGACGCAGGACACTCTTCCTCGGCATGCGCCGGGGCCATCGGCAGCCCCAGCAGAACTTCTTCCTCGATCAGATCGCGCAGGGCCACGCGGGGCTCCTTTGCCAGCGTCGGTTCCAGATCCTCCGGAACGGCCTCGAGCCCGGCCGTGTCGGTGGCCCAGCCGATGCCGATGGTCTTTTCCAGCCTCACCGGCAGCGGCTCGAGGCAGCGCTGGCAGCGCAGGACCAGATCCGTGGCGAATTCACCGCGGATGATAATGAACCCCCGCTCGTCCTTCTGAAAGTGCAGACTGAACGCGATCTCTGCCCGCGGTTCACACAAAACCGCCCGCAACCGCTGCATGCCTTCCAGGTCCAGCCTGCCGGTTACGGATTCCGATGCCTCGGCAAGTCTCGCAGGCTCAATATACTGGGGCAGGCGCGGCGGCATCAGGCGGGCAAGTGTAGCGACACAGGTCCGGACTGTCAAAGTATTGCACTGGGTTAACCCATTGACTTGACAGTAAATTACAGCTTGTCATGATATGCCCGACCATGACCCCGCAAGCATCGCTCATTCTTGCCTCCTCCTCTCCTTACCGGCGCGCGCTGCTGGAACGCCTGGGACTGCCCTTCACGGCGGTGAGCCCCGGCATCGACGAGACCCTGCGGCCGGGCGAGTCCCCGGAGGAGGCCGTACAGCGCCTGGCCGCCGCCAAGGCCGACCGGGTCGCGGCAGACCATGCGACGGCCCTGGTGATCGCCTCGGATCAGCTCGCCGTCCTGAACGGCGATATCCTGGCCAAACCCGGCGACCGGGACCGGGCCCGGCGGCAGCTCGCCGCCATGGCCGGCCAACGGGTCCGGTTCCTGACGGGCCTGTGCGTCCGCAACGGCGACCGGGATAGCCGGCAGACGGACTGTGTCACCTGTAGCGTGGTCTTTCGCGACTACTCCGCGGATGAGATCGAGCGCTACCTGGATGCCGAGGCCCCCTACGACTGTGCCGGAGCCTTCAAGTCGGAGCGGCTGGGCATCGCCCTGGTCAGGGAGATGCAGGGGCCGGATCCCACCGCCCTGGTCGGGCTGCCGTTGATAAAGCTCGCAGAAATGCTCCGCCGCGAAGGCCTGGCGGTCGCTGGGCAAAGCGGTCGAAGTAGCTTTCCCGGTGGGTGAAATTCACCATGTGTTTGGCGCCGATGACCTCCCGGGCCACGTAACTGGCGCTGCCCAGGCCGTCCACCAGCCCCAGCTTGCGGGCGTCCTCACCGGTCCAGACCAGGCCGGAAAAGATCTCATCGTCGTCATCTTTAAGCCGGTTCCCCCGGCCCTTCTTCACCACGGCGATGAACTGATGATAGATGTTATTGAGCATGGCGTTGACGTGTTTGACGTCCTCGTTCTTGAGGGGCTTGAAGGGATCCATGAAGTCCTTGTTCTTGCCGGCGTGGAGCACGCGCCGTTCTATACCCAGCTTGTTGATGGCGCCGACGAAGCCGAAGCCGGACATGATGACGCCGATGGAGCCGACGATGCTTGCCTTGTCGGCGTAAATCTTGTCCGCCGCCGAGGCGATGTAATAGCCGCCGGAGGCGCAGATGTCCTCGACCACGGCGTAGACGGGTATATCCGGGTATTTCTTGCGCAGGCGGTAGATCTCATCGTTGACATGACCGGCCACCACCGGGCTGCCGCCCGGGCTGTTGATGCGGAGAATCACCCCTTTGGTGTTCTGGTTTTTGAAGGCGTCGCGCAGACCGGCGATGATGTTGTCGGCATTGGCCTGGGAGTTGGATGAGAGGACGCCGTCTATGTCCACCACGGCGGTATGCTTCCCCCCCATCCCCAGGCCCCCGGCCTCTCGCTGCCAGTGTCCGGCCGCGTAGATGACGAGAAAGGCCAGCACATAAAGAGCCAGCAGGGATTTGAAGAAGATGCCCCAGCGCCGCGACCGGCGATGTTCCTGCAGCAGTTCCCGTGCCACGTCGCTGGCCAGGAGTTGTTCGAACTGGAGCTCGGATTTGCCGCTCTGGCTGTCGTCTTTGTCGGTCATGATTTCGCCCCCATGGGGGTGCAATTCCCCAGCCACACGGCCAGTTCAGCGAAGTCGTGAATGCTGGCGATGGGATTGAATTCTAGCAGACGGCGGGCGGGTTGTGCGCCGTAATTAACGGCGACGGGCGCCACGCCTGCGTTATTGGCCATTTCCAGATCATGGTGACTGTCGCCGACCATGACGGTTTGTTCAGGTGGGACGCCCACCCTTTCCATAATCTCAATGAGCATTTGAGGATGGGGCTTGGAGAAAGTTTCATCGGAGCAGCGGCTGGCATGGAAATAGGGTCCCAGGCCGGACTGGGTCAGGGCGCGGTCCAGTCCGCGGCGGCTCTTGCCGGTGGCGACGGCCAGGCGGTAGCCGCCGGTGTGCAGGGCCGTGATGACTTCACTGACCCCGGGAAAGAGGGTGACGGGGGCGTCGGCAAGGTACCGGTAGTGGCGGCGGTAGGCGGCGGCCAGTCCCGCGGTTTCGGAGGCGGAATGTTGCGGATACAGCTGTGCGAAGGCCTGTTCCAGGCCCAGGCCGATGACATCCAACAGTTCCCGCTCCCGCCGCGGTTCCAGGCCGGCCTCGTTAATGGCGGCGTCCATGGCGGCCACGATATGGCCCAGGGAATCGGCCAGGGTGCCGTCCCAGTCGAACACCAGCAGGTGGTAGCGTCCCTCAGGCATCAGCGCGGAGAAAATCGGCCAGGTCCGCCGGCAGGGGCGCCTCCAGTGTCAGTGAAGGACGATCCAGCACCGGCGGCAGGGTGACGGCGGCGGCGTGCAGGAACAGTCGCTTCAGGCCGCGCTGCCGCAGGGCGCGGTTGACCTGGTTGTCGCCGTATTTGTCATCACCGGCCAGGGGGTGGCCGACGGCGGCGGCATGGACCCGGATCTGGTGGGTTCGCCCCGTCCCGGGCTCCGCCTCCACCAGAGAGAGGTCCCGGCGCCGCTGAATCACGGTGAAGCGGGTGACGGCATGCTTGCCATCCGGGCTGACGGCGGCCAGCCGTTCGCCGGAGCGCAGCAGATTGCGCGCCAGGGGGTGGTCCACGGTGAGTTGGTCGGCGTCCGGGGATCCGGTCAGCAGCGCCAGGTAGCGTTTCTGCACGCGGCCCTCGGCAAAGGCGGACTGGAGCGCCTTGAGGGTAGGATAGTCCCTGGCCAGGAGCAGCACCCCGGAGGTCTCCCGGTCCAGGCGGTGGACCAGCTGCAGATCCTCGTCCGGCCTTAAATACCGCATGATGGCCGCGGCGGCGGCCGGCGTCACCGGCGGCAGGCGCACCCTGTCCCCCGGCTGCAGCCGGTAATCCTGGCGGATGCGCTTGCCGTTGACCCTGACCTCGCCCTTACGCAGCATCCGGTACAGCCGGGTTCTGGGTAAGCCCTTGAATTGGCTGGATAGAAAATTATCGATGCGCCGACCGGCCTGGCCGGCCTCGATCCGGCAGTAGCGAACCTCCGTTTTTTTGTTTTGAATCCGGGACATATAGACGAGTTCGGCATTGCCGCCATAAAACAACATTGCTATATTAGCATGCACGGGCGGCCGGAATGACGGCCCCCGGACTCTGACAGCCCAAGCGGTAGGCATCCGGAGAGACAGAACAGGCAACCGCCCGCGGCGCCAGCTGAGCCACAGCAGGCCCGCCGCGATTCCCCGGAGCAATGCCCGCGCGATGCGTACTGAGGCTGCAGAGCGGAATGTTATCGGCACCGGCCCGCCGGCAGCGGCAAGGGTCGTGACCCGGGCGAGTACCGGTGCCTGGATAACCGGCGTCGGACTCGACGCCGGCTGACGAATGTGACCGCGCTCCCACGCGAGAAGCGTGCTGCCCAGGTTCGATGGCTAACCGGGGCATGATGGAGGAGCGCCTAGCGAAGGATTTAGACAAATGAAGAGAATGCTGATTAACGCAACTCAGCCGGAGGAGTTGCGGGTTGCTCTAGTGGATGGACAACGGTTGTATGACCTGGATATAGAATCAACCCGGCGGGAACAGAAAAAATCCAATATTTACAAGGGCAAGGTCATCCGCATCGAGCCCAGCCTGGAAGCCGCTTTTGTTGACTACGGTTCCACCCGCCACGGTTTCCTCCCGTTCAAAGAGATTGCGCGCGCCCTGTTCAAGAAGGGCGGCGAGGCCAGCCGCGGCGGTCGCGTCAGTATCAAGGACGAGATCGAGGTCGGTCAGGAATTCATCGTCCAGGTGGAAAAGGAGGAGCGCGGTAACAAGGGCGCAGCGCTGACCACCTTCATCAGCCTGGCCGGCCGCTACCTTGTGCTGATGCCCAACAATCCCCGCGCCGGCGGCGTTTCGCGCCAGATCGAGGGCGATGACCGCTCCGACGCCAGGGAGGCGATGAGCTCCCTGGAAATCCCCCAGGGCATGGGTCTGATCCTGCGCACGGCCGGCGTCGGCAAGAACACCGAGGAGCTGCAGTGGGACCTGAATTACCTGCTCCAGCTCTGGGACGCCATCAAGGAATCCGCGCGCCAGCGCAGCGCACCCTTTCTCATTTACCAGGAAAGCGACGTCATCATCCGGGCGATCCGCGACTACCTGAGGAATGATGTGTCGGAGATCTGGGTCGACGACCCCGACGCTTACCAGCGCGCCAGGGAATTCATGCAGCAGGTGATGCCGCATAACCTGGCCAAGCTGAAGTTGTACAAGGAGGCGGATCCGCTGTTTAACCGCTATCAGATCGAGGGACAGATCGAGGGCGCCTACTCGCGCGAGGTGAAACTGCCATCAGGCGGCGCCGTGATCATCGACCACACCGAGGCCCTGACCTCCATCGACATCAATTCCGCCCGCGCCACAGGCGGCGAGGACATCGAGGCCACCGCCCTCAATACCAACCTGGAGGCGGCGGACGAAGTGGCGCGGCAGCTCAGATTGCGTGACCTGGGCGGACTCATCGTCATCGACTTCATCGATATGATGAGCAACCGCAACCAGCGCGAGGTGGAGAACCGCCTGAAGGAGGCCCTCAAGATCGACCGGGCGCGGGTTCAGATCGGACGCATCTCCCGGTTCGGCCTGCTGGAGATGTCGCGCCAGCGCCTCAGGCCGTCCCTGGGCGAATCCAGCCATCTGCCCTGCCCGCGTTGCAGCGGCCAGGGGACCATACGCAGCGTCGAGTCCATCTCCCTGGCGGTGCTGCGCATCCTCGAGGAGGAGGCCATGAAGGAGCTCACGGCCAAGGTCATTGCCCGGGTGCCGGTGAAGACGGCCCCCTTTCTACTGAACGAGAAACGCCAGGCCCTGCGGGACATCGAACAGCGACTGGACGTCGAGCTGATCATCCTTCCCGATGAGAGCATGGAAACCCCCCATTACGAGATCCAGCGCCTGCGTCTGGCCGAGGCCAGCCTGGAGGCCGGCAGAAAGGCCAGCTACCGCATGGCGGAGGATCAGCGCGAGAGCGAAGAGGAACCGCGCACCAGCACCACGCCGCCCCCGCCGCCCAGAGAAACGGCGGCGGTGAAGCAGGTGGTGCGAAACGTCCCCTTTCCCGGGGAGATGCAGAAAAAGGGCGAAGGCAAGGGTCTGTTCTCCCGCTTCTTCGACGCCCTCCTCGGCCCCGGGGAGGCAGCGCCGGCACAGGCCGTGGACAAGGGCCGGGAGAGGGAGCAGGAACAGGAACCACCGGAGCGGAACCGCGGCCAGCGGCCCGCGAAACGGCGCAGCGAACGCACCGAGACCGGCAAGGATCAGGACGGCCGCCGCCGTGCCGCTTCCCGCGGCCGCGACCGGGGCGAGAAGGGTGGTCAGCAGAGCGGCAGCGGCCGCTCGGGCGGGCGCCGGCGGGGCGGCAGGAAGAGCGGATCCTCCGGCGGCGGCCGCGGCCGACGCGGCTCGTCGCAGGGCGGCAAACAGCAGGGAGACGGCGGCTCCCGGGGGAGTGGAACGAGCCGGTCCAGGGGCAGCGGTAACGGCGGCAACCGTGCCGCGGAATCGAATCAGGGCAACGATGCCGAAACCAGTCGGCGGGCTGAGCAGGAGGCGGAGACTCAGGCCGCCCTGAAGGAGAACCAGCGCGGCGGCAGCGACGCCGGTCTGTCAGAGACGCCGGCGTCCGAAGACCGTCTTCCCCGGAACGAGGAGCACCGGCAGGAAAACGTCGGCAGCGGCGGTGAGGAGACTCCCCGACCGGAGGCCGCCTCAGCGGATCAGAGCGGGCCGGCCCCGCAACCGGAACCGGCCGCCGACAGCCGTGAGGCAATCACCGAGACCAAGTCGTCCCAGCCTGCTTCCGCCCCCAACGAGGACCAAAACGCCGCGTACCGGCAGCAGGCGCCGGAACCCGAACCCGCCTGGCAGGATAAGGGCGGAGACGACCGCAGCTGATTTTATCGGTAAGGGGTGAGGGGCGATAACTCCCTACCCTCACCCCTACACTTCACCCACGTCAGTGCTCACGGGTGTCGTGGAAGGTGATGTCCGGCCAGCGCTCCATGGCCAGGTTCAGATTCACCCGGGACGGGGCCAGGTAGGTGAGGTGTCCGCCGCCGTCCAGGGCCAGATGCTGGGAGGCCCGGGAGCGGAACTCCGCCAGTTTCCCCGGATCCCCGCAGTCTATCCAGCGGGCGGTTGCCACCGGGATGGTGTCATAGCCGCATTCCACTCCGTATTCCGTCTTTAGCCGCCAGGCTACCACGTCAAACTGCAGCACCCCCACGGCGCCGAGGATGAGGTCGTTGCTGTCCAGGGGCCGGAACACCTGGGTGGCGCCCTCCTCGCCCAGCTGCATCAGTCCCTTGAGCAGGGCCTTGGATTTCAGCGGGTCTTTGAGGCGTACGCGCCGGAACAGTTCCGGGGCGAAATGGGGGATTCCGGTGAAATTCAGGGTCTCGCCCTGGGAGAAGGAGTCTCCCACCTGAATGGTGCCGTGGTTGTGCAGCCCGATGATGTCCCCGGGCCAGGCCGTGTCCGCGTGCTCCCGTTCGCCGGCCATGAAGGTCAGGGCGTTGGCGGCCGTCACGTCACGGCCCAGACGCACGTGGTGCAGCTTCATGCCCTTGCATAATTTCCCGAACAGATGCGTACGAAGGCGATGCGGTCGCGGTGGGCCGGGTCCATGTT